>CP085928.1:820000-1120000 GCA_020735665.1 Lachnospiraceae bacterium GAM79 | reverse complement strand
TGCCGGTTGCATTGGCATGCTTGGCTTTTTCTGCTGCGCTGGCCTTGCCGGCTGCGGAGGAAGCTCTGCGGCTCTCCTGTTAGCTTCGAATGGCTCCGGGCGTTTCTCCACTTTGCGTTCTGCCAGTGTCTCCGGCCGCATATCCTTTCCCGGTGTAACAGTCGGGATCAGCTCTTTAAATAACAGGGCCTTTCTAACGCTGATATAAGTAAAATCATACATATCCGGTTCATTTATGAACTTCAATTCCCGTTTTGCAGGATGGATATTCACATCGATCAGAGATGGATCAATCTCAAAATTGATAACTGTAAATGGAAATTTATGAACCATAACAAAGGTACGATATGCATCTTCGATTGCCTTTGTTAATATATTGCTCTTTATATACCTTTGATTCACATAATAATCCTCGAATGAACGGTTACCTCTGGATATACTCGGTTTTGCAAGATATCCTGTGATCTTTACCTGATCATTTGCTGCATTGATCTCCAGGAGGTTATTCGTAATATCTCTACCATATATATGATAGATGATCTCTTTTAGTCTGCCGTTGCCGGATGTAAATAGCTTATCTGTCCCATTCATAATGAACTTAAATGAAACATCCGGATGTGACATTGCCATACGGCAGACAAGATCGTAAATATACGAGCCCTCTGTTGCAGGCGTCTTCATGAATTTCTTTCTGGCAGGTGTATTATAGAACAGATTTCTTACAACGATCGTTGTACCAAGCGGTGCGCCGATTTCCTCATTTGAGATCTCTTTTCCGCCATGGATCTGATATCTGGTTCCGGTAAGCGCATCTTCCTGCTTGGTGATCAGCTCTACCTGGGCAACTGCGGCTATACTAGATAACGCCTCGCCACGGAAGCCTAAGGATGCGATCTTTAACAGATCATCCGCCGTCTGAAGCTTGCTGGTTGCATGGCGAAGGAAGGCAACCGGGACTTCTTCTTTTGAGATACCGCATCCATTGTCTGTGATACGGATAAAACTCATTCCGCCTTCCTTGATCTCGATGGTGATCGCGGTTGCACCCGCATCGATGGAATTCTCCACTAATTCTTTTATAACCGAGCCGGGACGCTCGATCACTTCACCGGCTGCGATCTTATCAATTGTATATTGATCCAGTAATTTAATCATAGGTTCTCCTTAACGGATTCGCTCCTGTAATTCATTCAGGTATAACAATGCTTTCATCGGTGTCATGTTGGATAGATCCGCATTCTTGATCTCCTCTAAAATAGCACTTTCTTCAGGATTTGCCAGAAATGACATCTGGGTATCGGAAGCACTTTTATGAAAATCATTTGTTATCTTGATATCTTTTAATTTCGTCGTTATATCCGTATCGATAAGCTGGTTGCAGATCTCATTTGCACGATCGATCACGATATCCGGTACTCCGGCAAGCTTAGCTACCTGAATACCATAGCTTCGATCCGCTCCGCCTTTTACGATCTTTCGTAAGAATACGATATCATCACCGTCTTCTTTTACTGCAATACAGTAGTTATTTACAGAGGATAACTTACCCTCTAATTCTGTCAGCTCATGATAGTGGGTGGCAAATAACGTTTTTGCTCCAAGCAGTTCACTGTTACTGATATATTCCACAACTGCCCATGCAATACTAAGTCCGTCATATGTACTGGTTCCTCGTCCGATCTCATCTAAGATCAGCAGACTGTTCTTCGTTGCATTTCGAAGAATATTTGCAACCTCACTCATCTCTACCATGAAAGTGCTTTGCCCGCTTGCAAGATCATCGGATGCCCCTACTCTGGTGAAGATACGATCACAGATACCGATATTTGCTGAAGCAGCAGGAACAAAGCTTCCGATCTGCGCCATTAAAACGATCAGTGCCGTCTGACGCATATAGGTGGATTTACCAGCCATATTCGGTCCGGTTATGATCGATATCCTGCTCTCAAAATTATTCAGATAGGTGTCATTTGATATGAACATACCGTTGTTCATCATCTTCTCAACGACAGGATGGCGACCTTCTTTGATATCAATTACACCATCTTCGTTTATCTCCGGACGAACAAACTGATTGGCAGATGCCACATATGACAGCGAACAGAGACAGTCTAATAAAGCAATCTGTCTTGCTGTATTCTGCACACGCAGGATCTCACCCGCAATCTTATCTCTGAGCGCAATATAGGTTTCATATTCCAGTGCATATAATTTATCTTCAGAACCAAGAATCGAACCTGCAAGATTGTCCAGTTCTTCTGTTGTATATCGTTCTGAATTTGCAAGTGTCTGTTTTCTTATAAAATATTCAGGTACCAGATCCTTATAGGAATTAGTCACCTCAAAATAATAGCCAAATACTTTATTGAACTTGATGCGAAGATTCTTTATTCCTGTCTTCTGCTTTTCCCGTTCCTCCAATTCTGCAAGCCATGTCTTGCCATCTGTCTTTGCCGATTTTAAAGTATCAATTTCTTCCAGATAACCATCCTTGAAAATACCGCCTTCACGGATCAGTATCGGAGGATCGTCGTTGATCGAACGCTCTAACAGGTCATAAATATCCTGTAATTCATCCATTTTCTCATAAATATCTGCAAGAAGCCCATCCGGATAGATCTGTAAAAGCTGTCTGATATACGGCAGATATGAAAGGGATGTCTTAAATGCGATCATATCGCGTGGATTTGCGGATCGTAGGGAAATCCTTGTCATCAGTCGTTCCAGATCATAGATCGGGTTCAGATATTCCCGCATCTCATCACGATTGATCATATCATTATTTAACTGTTCTATTGCATCAAGTCTTGCTTCGATATCCTTTTTATATATCAAAGGCTGCTCGATCATGCTTCGAAGCATTCTCGCACCCATTGCTGTCTTGGTTTTATCCAATACCCATAACAAAGAACCTCGTTTCTGCTTGTCACGAAGTGTCTCACAAAGCTCCAGATTTCTTCTGGTTGCGGAATCAAGAATCATGAAATCGTCGATGGAATACAGCACGATATGATTGATATGTGCAAGGAAATTCTTCTGTGTCTCATGCAGATACTGAAGCAGGACTCCGGAGGATAAGATACAGTCAGGGAAATCCTTCAGTCCAAGCCCGTCCATATTATTAACGCCGAACTGCCTCATAATTGCATCTTCACATAGCATTTGATTGAAATAATGCTCCGGCGCTTCAGAAATGGAAATTTTCATTTTCTCCCTCAGATAAACGAAATCCAGATCACAATTCATGAAAGAATGATTGCCGATGATCTCGGCAGGAGAATATTTGTTGATCTCATCCGTAAGCTTTGATAAGGATGGAACTCTCGCTGTCTTAAACTCACCGGTCGTGATATCTACCAGTGAGATTCCGAATGCACCATCGTTTTCAAAAATACTCATCAGATAATTATTTCTTGTTTCATCAAGAATTGCATTTGACATATTTGTACCCGGTGTTACCACCCGGATAACCTCACGTTTTACTATGCCTTTTGCAAGCTTTGGATCTTCAACCTGTTCACAGATTGCTACCTTAAAACCATTCTCGATCAGCTTATTTAGGTAGACATCGCAGGCATGATATGGAACGCCACACATCGGTGCACGTTCCGGCTGTCCGCAGTCCCTTCCGGTCAAAGTGATCTCAAGAACCTTGGATGCGGTCAGGGCATCATCAAAAAACATTTCATAGAAATCACCAAGTCTGTAAAATAATATACAGTCCTTGTACTGATTCTTCACTTCCATATACTGCTGCATCATTGGTGTTAAAGCTGCCACTGTTTTTTACCCCTATTCTATAAATTCGGTTTATACAAGATTTCCCATATAATAAAAGCCTTTACATTCATCCAGCGAAACATCCCGGATCTCGCCGATCATAGACGGATCACCTTTAAAATGTACCAGAATATTATTTGACAGACGACCGGTTAAGAGTTCCGGATTCTGTTCGCTGACGCTTTCAATCAGTACAGGCATGACCTGACCTTTATAACGGCAGATCTCCTCACCGCTGATCTCTGATACTCGCTTGATCAGACGGTCAAAACGGTTCTGGATCTCTTCCTTTGTTGCATGATCCTCAAATGTTGCCGCCGGTGTTCCGGTGCGCTTGGAATATATAAATGTAAATGCTGTATCAAACCTTACCCGATTCACTACATCCATTGTCTCTAAGAAATCTTCTTCTGTTTCTCCGGGAAAACCGACAATAATATCGGTTGTAAGTGATATTTCAGGAATCTGTCTGCGGATCTTGTCTACTAATTCCAGATAAGATTCTTTTGTATAGCGACGATTCATCTGATTTAATATCCTGGATGAGCCGGACTGCATCGGAAGATGGATGTGACGGCAGATCTTTTCATTTGCCGCGATCACATCGATCAGTTCATCGGACAGATCCTTTGGATGGGAGGTCATAAAACGAACACGTTCAATTCCATCAACTTCTGTCACCTTCTGCAATAATTCGGCAAATGTCATCGGTTTCTCTAACGTCTTTCCATAAGAATTCACATTCTGACCAAGGAGCATGATCTCTTTTACACCCTCCTCTGAAAGCCGCTTAACCTCTCTTATGATGTCCTCCGGTTGTCTGCTGCGTTCTCTGCCTCTGACATATGGCACGATACAATATGTACAGAAATTATTGCATCCGAACATAATATTGACACCGGACTTAAATGGGAATTCCTTCTTAACCGGAAGATCTTCCACAACAAGATTGGTATCCTTCCAGATGTCCACTACCTGTCCGCCGGCTTCGATACGGTTGCAGTAGATTTCAGCCAGTTTGAATACATTATGCGTGCCAAATACCATATCTACAAATCGATATTTCTTTTGAATTGTAGCTACAACATCCGGTTCCTGCATCATACATCCGCAAAGCCCGATCATCTTATCTGGATGTGTCTCTTTGTCATGTTTCATGATTCCAAGATGTCCGTAGACTTTTCGATTCGCATTCTCACGGACTGTGCAGGTATTATATATAACAAGGTCTGCATCCTCAGAATCACTGCTTGTATATCCGATTTCTTCCAGAATACCGGTCAGCTTCTCGGAGTCTCTTACATTCATCTGACATCCATAGGTCTGGATCGAGCAGGTCAGGTTTCTTCCTGCTTTTTTCGCAAGCTCCCGGTAATACCCCCTTGCTTTTTTTATAAAATAATATTGCCGAAATGGTTCTTCGGCAGGACAAGGTTCTGTTATATCGATTGTATCTATTTTTTTATCAATTTCATTAATCATATTGTTCTCCGGTATGTGTTTAATGTTCTTGTTGAATTTCTGTATAAATTCGTTTTCGTTATTCTGATAAGTTTATTAACCAATATTCTTCTCCATAAAGCTGTATATCTCTGACGGAGTCAGAAGCTGATCCGGCCTTTCGTCAAATGATTCGCATGAAATCTCCGGCAACACCTGATAATCATAGGCAAATGCAACCGCAGTAAGTTCCGGATGAAGCTTCATATAACGGTCATAATATCCTCCACCATATCCGATCCGATGTCCGTTTTTATCAAATACAATTCCCGGAACGATCAGAATTCCTTCCGTCGGATGAAGCATATCACAGCCGACAGGCTCTAAGATGCCATATGCACCTACCTTTAGATCGCTCATTCCATGAATCCGATGAAAATGCATATGATCTCCGTATACCTTTGGCACAGCAACGATTTTGTCATCTGTAAGTGCCTGCTCTATAATCTCGATCGTATCCACTTCATTATCCTGACTGACATAGATCAGCAGATGATTGCAGTCTTTATATCCATCTGAATTCATAAATCGCTTCCTGATCTGTGCTGAAGCAGCGGTCACCTGCTCCGGTGTTAAGGCACGCCGCTTTTGTTTATATTGTTTTCTTAGTTCTGCTTTTGTCTGTTCCATCATACTTTTTTTGTTGGATCGATATCTTCCAGTCTGGTAATACTACCATCCGGTTCTTTGATATCAATGTTATTTAATACACTTCTCAGATTCTGCTTCATGGCAAAAATATATTCCTGTCTAAGATTTTTCTGTTCTTCCTTTTCAGCCGGCGTAAGTCCTGCCGGAGTCTTGGATTTCTTATATAATTCATTGATTCTTGCAATCTTTTTTTCGTCCATTCTTATTCACCTGTTCATTACTGTTATTTCTGAATCGTATACTGCTTCTGTTTGATCAGATACCATCTTATATATGATACGTGTGGTACACACTATATCCATTGCTACTGCAGATATTCCTTATGTGTAATGTATCTTACGACATCAAAATTCGGCTCTTTATATGCTTTAAATAAGGTTCCGACAGATTCGCCATTTAATGCCCGACCGAGATTCCCTATATCATCTCCTGACAAAATAAGCATATCTGCTCCTGAATTTGCAGCAATCTTCGCTGCAGAGATTTTTGTCGTCATACCACCGGTTCCATATCCGGAGCCTGCACCCTTTGCCATTGCTTTGATCTTATCGTCGATACGTTCTACGACAGGGATCAATGTTGCATCCGGATTATTTCTCGGATCGTCCGTGTACAAGCCATCAATATCTGTCAATAATAATAAAAGGTCGGCATTGATCATGTTGGCTACGATAGCGGAAAGGGTATCATTATCTCCAAAGTTTATATCCACTTCTTCAATTGCAACTGTATCATTCTCATTAACTACAGGAATAACATCCATTTGTAATAATTCATTAAAAGTATTTACAGCGTTATGTCTTCTTTCCTGAGATGTGATTACATCAAATGTCAGAAGAACCTGTGCTGCAATCTGGTGATATTCATAGAACAGGCGCTGGTATACCATCATGAGCTGTCCTTGTCCAACTGCTGCACATGCCTGTCTGAGTGATGTTGTCTTTGGTTTTTTCTGAAGCCCTAACGACTTCGAACCAACACCGATCGCACCGGAGGATACCAATACAACATCCTTATCCTGATTTTTCAGATCACTGATGATCCGTACCAGTTTTTCAAGTTTTATGTAATCAAGCCCACCCGTCTCCTCATGGATCAATGAAGATGAGCCGATCTTGATCACGATTCTTTTTTTATTTTTTAAGTATAAACGATCTTCCATTTTATATCTGAAACCTCACATTCTCTGATTTCCGGTTGATGCTTCCGGTATCATAAATTTCGACATAACCGCCTCAAAAACTTTTATTCCGTCAACGGCTGCGGATGTTATACCTCCCGCGTAACCTGCACCTTCTCCACAGGGATAAATACAAGTATGTGCAGATGTCAGATCTGCATCGCGTAGTATCTTTATCGGCGAAGATGTTCTTGCTTCCACGCCGCTTAATATTGCATCATCATCTGCAAAACCGGATATCACCCGGTCAAATGACAAAACACCATCTATTATAGCATCTCTGATATACTCTGGCAAACAACAATTCAGGTTGGAAAACGTATACGCCCCCTTTATGCAAGGCTTGATCTTGCCGGCTATTTCAGACATTCTGTTCATTCTAAAATCACCGAAACGTTGTACCGGAACTGCTCCTTTTCCTGCCTGATACGCCTTTTCTTCAAGCTCTCTCTGAAAATACATACCGGCAAGCGGATGATCTCCCGGATAATCTTCCGGCGTAACATTCACAACGATCGCACTGTTTGAATTATCCGCTTTTCGGTCACTGTAGCTCATACCATTGACACATATCCTTCCGGATTCTGAGGATGCATTTACAACGTAACCACCGGGACACATACAGAAGGAGTAGACCGCCCGTCCGTTTGCTGCCTGATGCACCAGCTTATAATCTGCTGTCGGCAGTAAATCTTCATAATCGGGATGATATCCATATTGTGCTTCATTGATAAAGGTTCTTGGATGTTCGATCCGGAGTCCCATTGCAAACGGCTTCTGTTCCATCGGAATTCCACGCTTATAGAGCATTTCAAAGGTATCTCTTGCACTGTGACCGATTGCAAGTATCACCGCATTGCTTTTTAATTCATATGTGTCTTCCGGTTTCAAAAGCTTCTTTATCTGTAAGAGCGTTGTCTCAGAATCTATCACTTCTATATCTGTTACAAGCTGCTCAAATCGCACCTCTCCACCCAGCCTTATAATCTCATTTCTGATATTCTTGACTACAGTCAATAACACATCTGTACCGATATGAGGCTTATTCACATATAGGATTGACGGATCTGCACCAAATTCGACAAATGTCTTAAGAACCGCAGTCCTTCTTCCTGATTTATCCTTAATTACGGTATTCAATTTACCGTCAGAAAATGTTCCGGCTCCGCCTTCCCCAAACTGAACATTGCAGTTTGGATTTAACGGATGTTCCTTTTTCCAGTATCCATTTACACAGGCTGTTCGTTCATCAACCGCCATACCACGTTCCAGAATAATCGGTCGATAGCCCTCTCTTGCGAGAAAAAGTCCTGCAAACAAACCTGCCGGGCCGCTTCCGATAATAACCGGTCGATACTGCATCGGCGTAGTTCCCGGCTCCGGTATCAGGTATATTGTTTCTTTTGTTAACATAATATTGTTATTGTGAACTTTTCGCAATATCTTTTCTTCATTGTCACAAATTACATCTACAGCTGCCACATAATGGATCTGATCTTTTTTACGGCTGTCAATCGATAATTTGGCAATTTTATATGCAGGCACATACGAAAGCTTCAGATTTTTCTTAATTACAGCCTCTATATCATCTGCCGTATAGCCGATTTTCAATTTGATATTATTTATACGAATCATATATACTCTTTCCTGCTTTCATTCCTGTGATAACTGCCCACATAAGATTGTATCCGCCGCATTTTCCATCTACATCTAATAGTTCTCCTGTAACATAACATCCGGGAACCATCTTTAATCCCATTGTTTCAGGATTTACAAATCTTGTGTCTGCTCCTCCGCGTGCTACCTGTGCCTCTGTAATCTCTGCTGTGTCCGTGATCTCAAACCGTAGATCAAAGAGTATACCTGCCAGCTCTACCAGTTCTTTTTCTGATAATTGCTGCACACTCTTTTTCTCTGTGCCGCATTTTTTTATTATATAGGCTCCGAGCTTTTCATGCACCAGTCCGTTCAGACAGGCCTGAATATTCCGCTCAGGATTGTTCTTTACAAATGTTCTCAGATACTTTAATACATCTTCTTTATTCATCGTCGGTATCGGTGATATGTGGAGCCTGACATGTTCGCCGGCTTCTAAGGCTTCACCGATGATATGGCTCTGGTTGAATACGACAATGCCGGAGATACAGGTATCAGTAAACTGTACCTCGCCAAATTCTTTCTCGTGATCAGAAGTCGAATTTTCTCCACATTCAACATAAACGCCTGCTTTGCATCGAACACCTGATAATTCAGATATATCTTCTGTGCATTTCACCTTACATAATGCCGGATGGAACTGATAAACAGGAACGCCTAACTGTTCCAGCAGATCTAAACCGGCATCTGTTCCTCCAAGAGCCGGGGCTGCTGATCCGCCACATGAAAGAACAACATTTTTTGTATGATACACGGCATGATCTGTTTTTATCTCATAGATATGATCCTTGTTTATGGATATCTCTGCAACCTGTTCTCCGGTATGGATCTCGATTTCATTCTTTTTCAGAACATCATTAAATGCCCATACAACAGTCGAAGCCTGTCTGGACATCGGGTAATAATATCCATTTTCATCTGATACCAATACACCCACCTGTTCAAAAAATGAAATTACTTTTTTATAATCATCCGCAGCGATTACCTTATAAGGGAAAAACTCATTGTTACTGAAATAACAGTTTATATCAAATGCCTGATTTGCGATATTACACTTTCCGTTTCCTGTCGCATAAATCTTCTTCCCGATCTTTTTATTTTTTTCAAGTAGCAGAATTTTAAGTTGTTTTTTCGATGCCGGATCAGTCTTTTTATCTGAAATCATATTCGGATCTGCTGCACAGGCAGCCGCTGTCATGCCGGATGCTCCCGCACCGATAACGATCATATCATATATCATTTGTTCTCTCCTTTTAAATCATCCCATATTCTAGCATTAACTGGAACATGATTCAAGGAAAGTAAATAATTCTTTCGCTTTTTGAAATTTTATTCCATTTTCTATTCGTTTTTTCATATTATTTTCCAATTGATCCATCCGAATGTCGGTAAATTCATATAAGCTTCCCTTTTCTGTAAAAACCGCAACATAACCATTCAGATCACTGACCAGAAAATGATAGTCTTTTTCTGCAGCTTCTTCTGTTTCGGAGTTTTCTTTTTTTGATATGGTTTCAACCGTCTCTACCCTGTCAACCGCATCCGTGGTTTCTTCTGAATCTGTTCTGTCAATCGTCCAGATATATTCTTCGATATTAGACTGTCCTTTCGTTGTATCATTGCATCCACGAGAATTCTTATAGATCGAATATGAACAGTAAAATGAAAATAAAAAAAGTAACACCGCTCCACCGATCAAAAAAAGCACTTTTTTCATAATAATCACCTCTTATCAGTGATTATCTGCATTTTACGGCTAAATATACAAAAAGATGCCTGCCATATCATAACCGATATGACAGACATCTTAAAAGTCTGATTAAATTTTAGTTCCAGGTTACACTGTCTGCTTTATCTTTTTCAAAAACAGTTACCCATGTTTTTCCCGGATTCAGTTTTAATTCATTGCCGTCTTCTGTGTAGTACTTTGTTATAGCATTTTCAGAAGATTTTTTCCATGTTACAGGAATGATCACACCATTTGATGCGTAAAGGCCTGTGCCTTCACCGACCAGATCAAGCTGCTGTCTGTCGTGATCGTCAATGCTTGTATAATGAGCAAACTGGATCAGGACGTTTTCATACTTAAGCTGTTCGCCTGTATTTCCATCGGTCTGTTCTCCGCCATACTGGAATCTGTAATAGAGACCATCATCAGCATGATATTCAAACCAAGGTGATGTATAGTTGCTGATTGGTGTCTTGATCTCGTTAGCGGTTTCCCCACCGGCAGGTGTTGTGATCTCATCATTGAATGAAAATACACTTTCAAAGCTGTCGCTGTGTTTTGTTTCATAGCCCTTCTGTTCGATTCCGGCTTTGATCTTCTCGGTATCTGTGAATACATTATGTGGAGATACCCGGTCAGATGCTCTGTAGTATGTTACGCCACCTTCTGAGCTTAAGCCACTCAGATTATTGATCCCTGAGCTTGCAAGCTTATCTTCTCCCTGTGGAGACTGACCATAATGCATGTAGATAGCATCATATTCCATAGCAACTGTTACATAATATGGACGGCAGCTTCTGATTGAACCCAGTTTTTCAAGATTGGAATAATCATTGAAGATTCCAAGCAAACGTGTGATTCCACCTTCTACCTTCATCTCATAAACAATATCTGCCTTTCCTATATCACACTGCGGCATTGCGTCAGAAATGTTATTTAACATAACCGCGATCGGGCGTCCATATTCTTCTGTACGGTCTGTAACCCATTCTCCGGTCAGGTCGTTGTACACGCCCTCATGCTGAGCTTCTGTTGTTGCCTCTGTAGTTGCTTCTGTTGTTGCTTCTGTCGTTGTGGTTTCTGTGGTTCCTTCTGTTGATGTCTCTTTCTTTCCACATCCCATAACACCAAGTGATAAAACTCCTAATGCTGCTAATGCAATTGCATATTTAGTTTTCTTCATAATCCCTTGTGTATCCTTTCTCATTAAGTATTTGTTCCTGAAGATCTTCCATCTGTTTGCGTTCTTCTTCATCTATATGATCATAACCAAATAAATGAAGCATACTGTGTGCAACCAGAAATGCCAGTTCTCTGGTGTTCGAGTGATTGTAACTTTTTGCCTGTTCATATACTCGATCCATGGAAATAATAATATCTCCAAGCATCAGTTCTCCTGATTCCGGATTGAAATAATCACAGGTATCCCCGTCTACAACACTAAAATCTCCGGGTTCTTTATAATCAATCAGAGGAAATGACAGCACATCTGTAGGTGCATCGATATTTCTCTGACAATTATTGATAGTCTGTATGCCCGAATTGTCTGTGAGTAATACATAAATCTCACATTCATATGGGCATTTGATAAAATCCAGCGCCTGTCCGATCACAGTCTCTATTACATGTTCATAATCAGGCACACGGATCTCTCCGAATTCATTTTCAATATTTAAAGACATTGTACATCCTTACCTTTTTCTCTTATTATTGCGGTTATCTCCGTAACGCTTGCTGTCACTTATCTCATGCTTTGTCTGGTCGGATCTTTTCTTCTGTCTGTTCTGCTTTTCCTCATACACTTCGTAGGCATTGACAATCTTCTGTACAAGCGGATGTCTCACAACATCAAGACTTGTCAGATGACAAACACTGATTTCTTCGATGTTTTTAATAACCATCAGTGCAACTTCAAGTCCGGATCTTGTCTCAAACGGAAGATCTTTCTGGGAAAGGTCTCCAGTAATGATGGCTTTTGATCCAAATCCGATACGGGTTAAGAACATTTTCATCTGTGCAGGAGTTGTATTCTGTGCCTCATCAAGCACGATGTACGCATTATCCAGAGTCCGGCCTCGCATATACGCAAGCGGAGCAACCTCTATCAATCCTTTTTCCATATTTTTAGCGAAAGATTCCGGTCCCATGATCTCATAGAGCGCATCATAAAGCGGTCTTAAATAAGGATCGACCTTACTTTGCAGATCGCCAGGCAGAAAACCTAATTTCTCACCTGCTTCGATCGCCGGACGTGTCAATATAATACGATTCACTTCACCGTTTTTGAATGCAGTGATCGCTTTCGCCATTGCCAGATATGTCTTACCGGTTCCGGCAGGACCTACACCGAATACGATCATGGATTTATCGATTGCATTTACATATGCCTTCTGTCCGTGTGTTTTTGGTTTGATCGGTTTGCCGTTGATCGTATGACAAATGATATCCCGATCCAACTCAGCGATATTTTCCTGTGTTTCCTGAGGATGATCCTTAGACATGGCTATCGTATAATCGACCTTCTGTTCATCAATCGCAGTACCTCTGGCTGCAACTGCAAATAACTGGATCAGTACATGAACCGCCTGCTCCACGTCTTTTTCTTCTCCTGAAATCTTCAGCTTATCATCGCGCAGGATCATAGAAACATGAAATGCTTTTTCAATTTTTTTTGCATGTACATCAAATTGTCCAAATACATTTTGAACGTATTCGGACATAACAGTAATTGATTTGCTGAATTCACTCAAGTGTCTGCTCCTCACTTATTATCTGTAATTCATGCGGGACACCGATCAGCTGTTTTACAGTGATATCTCCAACTGCATGGCATGCGTCCTCGCTACATGTTATTTTAACATTTTTTTCTATTATTTGCACCCCTTTTTCTTGCAAATTGCCAATATAGTGATTTAATTTTTCCTGCATTTTATCTGTAGCATCTTTTTCGGACAATTTTTTCATCATCAATGTGTATTCTTTGACTGTAGTCTTTTTTATCTCAAATGGCAGATAAAGATTTTTTCCTATGTGTAATCTCTTATCATCACTTAATCGGTCGAATGTATCATAAGGACATTTCGGTACATAAGGGGTAAAATCATACTTTAACAATCCAAAGGAATAATATTTTTTCTCGTTTCCGGTATACTCTTTCACATAATTTGTTCTTGGTATACTTTCATCATAATGATACACACAGATGCCATAAACCTCTCCTTCTGCCGACACATAATTTGTATCCATCACTTCGTTATTGTCATCATACAGATAGACAGCTCCGGATATCAGGACATCCCCTTTTTTTACGTCATCCCCTGATTTAACCACTGGTGTACCGGAAGCGGTTACGATCTCTGCGATCGTACAGTTCTTTGATGCAACGATGTTGCATGGCCCTTTCATGGAGGTGTCCGTACATACATTCAATGTTTCCGTAATCTCTACAGACAACTTTGTTCCTGTAAGCGCACATGATATCCATGCGATATCTTCAAAATCTTTTCGGAGGTTCTTCTCAAGCTCGGCGCAATCTACTTTTGATTTCGGAGTTCCTGTCTGCACATAATATTCATTGATATGCTGTAGTATCTCATCCGATGTATAATCTGATTCACCGGAAACGGAAATTTCCCATATAAATAACGATTGAATATAAATCAAAACAGCAAACAAGATAAACCCAGCCACAAATGGAATTCTTTTTTTATTTTTTCGAATAAACTCGCGAATACCATATACTCTTAGAATCTCTACGTCACTTTCTGTTTTCCGTGCAGGTTCTTCCAACCGTGCTATATCCTTAGAAGCAGTAAAAAAGAATATTTCATCTTCTTTCTGCTCCAGATCCCAAAGCTTAATATCTCTCGCTTTGCATAGATTAACAAAACGGTTGATATGAATGCCGCGAAGATGAATTTTTGCAAAGCCATACAGATACCTTAATATAATATCAAACATCCGGTTTCTCCCTTCTATGTACACAACATTATCATTCATAATTGATATATAGAATATTGCCTGATATCTTCAGTTCTTCCGGGCAGTAATATTCAATTTTCAAGCAAATTCCATTTATCGATATGGTATTCTTTTTAGTTTTAACAAGGATCTGAGTATCTGAACAGGATATAATACATTTATAGTTTTCAATATAGATAATGTGGTTATCATGAATTGTGATTTTAGACGAACTTTTTTTAATGTCCGGTGTGACATCCGGCACATCATATAGACTGTTATGATTAAATGGAAGCTGCATGATCTGATACCCAATTGACTTTATATCTATACTATGTTGGTTGGGTATCGGATTATGACTTACTCTTTATTCTCTTTAAGATTATGGACACAGATAAAATTAACCAGAACGGCATTTCCTACAATCAATCCATAGGTAACTGCCTTAAATATATTTCCGGTCATATCGCCAAATGCAAAAATACTTAAGATCAGTGCTCCCCAGGCAAAGATTATTGCAAAAATATTAATTGCGTTTTTCATATTCGTTTGTCCCTTTCGTTTTCGAATATTAATTTATTGTATCTTATAGCGTTGTCTGTGTCAACTTTTTGCGTAAGTGAGCCAAGCACAGATAGATACTTCCGCAACCACAAGAAAATTACTTTGTAATTTTCTTGTGGTTATCGCGGCAGTCGCCGAGGCCTCGTGTAAACACAGACTTCGGCTCGTTGCTCGCGTAAAAAAAGAGTACCGATTGCTCGGTACTCAAAAAAATCATATTTACTAATCCAAACTATAGATTATTTATATTTGCGCTTTCTAGCTGCCTCTGATTTCTTTTTACGTCTAACGCTTGGCTTTTCGTAATGTTCTCTCTTACGAATCTCCTGCTGGATACCAGCCTTCGCACAATTTCTCTTGAATCTGCGAAGAGCGCTATCTAATGTTTCGTTTTCTTTAACTATTACATTTGACATTCTCTCACCTGACCTCCCTCCAGTTGTGTACTATGCTAATAAAATAACAACTGTTTGGGTATTATTTAAGCACGAAGTCAATTATAACATATATTATTAAAACGTCAACAAAAAATTTTATTATTTTCTATTTTTCTATTTTTAGGCATTTAACTGTTCTTTGGCTGTTTCAACTGCTTTTGCAAGTGCATCTGCAATACCGGCAGGATTCTTTCCCCCGGCCTGAGCCATGTTTGGACGACCACCGCCGCCACCGCCTACAAGTGCTGCAGACGCTTTGATAATATTTCCTGCATGTGCTCCCTTCTTTACAGCATCGTCTGTTGCCATAGCGATCAGATTTACCTTGCCATCCTTTGCGGAAGCAAGAACGATAACCGATGTACCAAGCTTGTTCTTGAAATCATCACCCAGATTACGAAGTGCGTTCATATCGGTATCTTCTACGCTGGTAGCAAGAACCTTTACGCCATTTATATCTATTGCATCTGCAAGTGCATCTCCGGCAGAATTCTTTGCCAGCTTATCCTTCAGCTTGGAATTTTCAGATGTCAGCGCTTTGATCTCAGCGAGCATTGTCTCGATCTTTTCAGCCAGCTTTGCAGGTTCAGCTTTTGCTGCCTTTGCTGCTGCTTTCAACTCGTCTTCCATCTCTTTATAATAATTAAATGCGCCAACAGAAGTCAGTGCTTCAATTCTTCTGACACCGGCAGCAACACCCATTTCAGAGATGATCTTAAATGTACCGATCACACCGGTATTCGGAACATGAGTACCACCACAGAATTCAACGGAGAAGTCATCCATAGATACAACACGAACCTTCTCGCCGTACTTGTCACCAAACAATGCCATAGCACCTGTCTTCTTGGCATCTTCAATACTCATAACCTCTGTCTTAACCTTAAGGTCTTTATCAATCTGTTCATTTACGATTGCTTCAACCTTGGCGATTTCCTCAGGAGTCATAGCCTGAAAATGTGTAAAGTCGAATCTTAAACGGTCTTCGGATACATAAGAACCAGCCTGTTCAACATGATCACCAAGGACCATCTTTAAGGCTTTCTGGAGCAGATGTGTAGCGGAATGATTTTTACAGATCAGTGCACGTCTGTCTGCTGTTACAGAAAGCTTCGCTGTGCTTCCATTCTTTAATTCACCGGATTCAACATAGCCAAGATGTGCGATCTTATCACCGGCAACCTTGATCGTATCTTTAACGATGAAACGTCCGCTCTCTGTCTCGATCACACCGGCATCACCGATCTGACCACCCATAGTAGCATAAAATGGTGTCTCTGCTGTGATGATCGAACCGTTTGTGCCTTCGGAAATAACATCAACCAGTTCGGATGTTACCTGATCGCCCTCTTTATATTCTGCTGTTATGGCAATAATATTGGAAGATGCTTCTACCTTGTCATAACCAATGAATTTACTTGTGAGAGCTGTGTCGATGTCTTCATAAATAGTTGAATCTGCTCCCATGTAGTTTGATACTTTTCTTGATTTACGAGCAGTCTCTCTCTGCTTGTCCATAGCCTTATTAAAGCCTTCCGTATCAACCTCGATGCCCTTTTCTTCCAGAATCTCTTTTGTCAGATCAAGAGGAAAACCATAGGTATCATATAACTTAAATGCATTTTCGCCATTTAATACTTTTTTGCCGCTGTTATTTAACTCCTCAACGAAGCCGTTCAGGATTGATAAGCCCTGATCGATCGTCTTATTGAAGTTTTCTTCTTCTGTATTGATACAGGTAAAGATATGTGCTTTCTTTTCTTCCAACTCCGGATATGCATCCTTAGAAACCTCGATCACTGTCTTTGAAAGCTCTGCAAGGAATCTGCCTTCGATACCAAGTAATCTGCCATGTCTTGCTGCACGACGGAGAAGACGTCTTAATACATAACCTCGTCCTTCATTTGATGGAAGGATACCGTCAGATGCCATAAAGGTAACAGAACGGATATGGTCGGTAATAACACGGATCGAGACATCTGTCTTCTCATCTTCCATGTACTTTACGCCAGCCATCTCACATACTTTATCACGTAACGCTTTGATCGTATCAACGTCAAAGATGGAATCTACATCCTGAACAACAACAGCCAGACGCTCCAGTCCCATACCGGTATCGATATTCTTCTGAACCAGTTCTGTATAGTTATTATGGCCGTCATTTTCAAACTGGGTAAATACGTTGTTCCATACTTCCATGTAACGGTCACAGTCACAACCTACTGTACAGCCAGGCTTACCGCATCCGTACTTTTCGCCTCTGTCATAATAGATTTCGGAACATGGACCACAAGGACCTGCTCCATGCTCCCAGAAGTTATCTTCTTTCCCAAAACGGAAGATTTTCTCCGGTGCAATTCCAATCTCTTTATTCCAGATATCAAATGCTTCGTCATCATCCTCGTAGATAGATGGATATAAACGATTTTCATCTAAGCCTACAACCTTGGTCAGGAACTCCCATGACCATGAAATTGCTTCATGCTTGAAGTAATCGCCGAATGAGAAGTTACCTAACATCTCAAAGAATGTACCATGTCTTGCAGTCTTACCTACATTTTCGATATCTCCGGTACGGATACACTTCTGGCAGGTGGTCACACGTCTTCTTGGCGGGATCTCCTGTCCTGTAAAGTAAGGCTTTAATGGTGCCATACCTGAGTTGATCAATAACAAACTATTATCATTATGTGGAATCAGTGAGAAACTGTTCATCTTCAGATGTCCCTTGCTCTCAAAAAATTCCAGAAACATTTTTCTTAATTGATTTACGCCATATTTTTCCACTGTTTTCTCCTCCTACCTTCTATCAGCCAGTTCTTTGGTAATATCAGTCCAACTGACACCTCTTTCAACCATAAGAACCATAAGGTGATACAGGAAATCTGATATCTCATATTTTATTTCATCTGAATCAGGATTCTTGGCAGCAATTACAATCTCTGTTGCCTCTTCGCCAACCTTTTTCAGTATTTTGTCAATTCCTTTGTCAAACAGATAATTTGTATAGGAACCTTCCTTTGGATGATTTCTTCTGTCAACGATAATATCGTATTCTTCTTCAAATACCTTTAACGGATTGGTATTATCGTATTCCTTTTTAACCAGATCAGTAAAGAAGCAGGTCGGGCTGCCGGTGTGGCATGCTGCACCAATCTGGGAAACCTCTGCAAGCAGGGTATCTTTATCACAGTCTAATTTTAATGATTTTAAGAACTGGAAATGACCGGATGTCTCTCCCTTTGTCCAAAGCTCCTGTCTGCTTCTGCTGTAATATGTCATTCTGCCGGTCGCAATCGTCTTTTCAAAGGATTCCTTATTCATGTATGCCATCATAAGAACTTCCCCAGTCTTATAATGCTGTGTGATACATGGAATCAGCCCATCAGAATTCAGCTTGAATTCATCAAAGGATACTGCACTTTCAAATGTATTAACCGGAATGCCTTCTTTTCTGCATTCCTGCTTTATCTCCATTATATCCATTTGTTTCAGATTATATAAAGAAATGGATTCAGCATTTGTCTTTTCAAGCATCTCACAGATTGCTTCCCCATTTGTTGAATAGGTGGAAACAATAACAGGAAGTGCTACACGATTTTTGATCTCATTTACGATATCCATATATTCCGGAACCATATTATTATGTAATAACAGGAGCTCACCTGCTCCGAGTTCCTTAAGCTGCTCTGCATAAGCTACAGGCTCTTTACATTCGCTCAGGTCGATCGTTACGATGATACGTTCTGAACCAAAACGGTCAGCGGCTTCCGTTACAAGCTCCGGTGTATTTAATGCTGCTGATTTCATACAAACCTTGGAAGCACCTGCGTATAACATCTTCTTGATATCTTCCAGTCTTCTTACTCCACCACATGCGATCAATGGAATATCGACATTCTTGCAGATCTCTTTGATAACTGCAATATTCGCTTCTCTGCCTTCCTTTGTTGCTTTACTGTCAAAATATGCAATCTCATCTGCACCGGCATCGTTATAGAACTTTGCCATTTCGAGTGCATTCTCAAGATCCAGACATGGAATAATTTTCTTATAACTCATAGTACCTCCTTAAAGTGAACCTTTGGTAGATAACACTTTACCATTTAATCTGTCGTCTATAGAAGTTGCTTCATCTAAAGCTTTTGCAAATGCCTTAAAAGCTGCTTCGATGATATGATGGTCATTGGAACCGGAGAACTGCTTCAGATTCAGGTTCATCTCTGCTCCATAGGATACTGCATAGAAGAATTCCTTTACCATCTGTGTATCAAAATATCCAACCCGTTCTGTTGTCAGGTTCAGATCATAAACAAGGTATGGTCTTCCGGAAAGGTCGATCGCACACATAACAAGCGTTTCATCCATAGGAAGAAAGAAATTACCGAAACGCTTAATGGATTTCTTATCTCCAAGCGCACCCTTGATCGCTTTTCCGAGAACAATTCCCGTATCCTCGATCGTATGATGACAATCCACATACAGATCACCTTTTACAGTCAGATTCAGATCAAAGAATCCGTGTTTGGCAAAGCTTGTCAGCATATGATCGAAAAATCCGATACCGGTATCGATCTTTGCATTTCCCTTTCCATCCAGATTTAATTCCAGAACAATATCTGTCTCGCTGGTTTTTCTTGTGCATTTTACTGCTCTATCCGCCATATCTTTTCTCCCTTGTTTTTATACATTTTTCTCCCGATACTTTGGCAACTACAAGCACAGGCGGACTGATAATACAGACGCCTGTGCAATCTTGGTTTCATATTATACCACTATTCAAATCTTACTGCAATAGAATTAGCATGTGCTGTAAGCTGCTCTGATTTTGCAAAGCTTTCAATGTCCTCATGTACCTCTTCAAGAGCTTCTCTGGAATAATAGATGATACTGGATTTCTTAATGAAATCATCCACACTTAACGGGGAGAAGAACTTCGCTGTTCCGTTTGTTGGAAGTACATGGTTCGGTCCGGCAAAATAATCACCCAATGGTTCGGATGAATATTCACCGATGAAGATCGCACCGGCATTCTTGATTCTTGTCATGACATCAAATGGATTTGCAGTTACAATCTCCAGATGTTCGGAGGCAATTGCATTTGCTGTTTCAACCGCATCTGCCATATTATCGGCTAATAAGATGTAGCCGTATGTATCAATAGATTTCCGTATGATCTCTTTTCTGGATAATACTTCTATAAATTCATCAACCTGTGCTGATACCTTTTCGGCAAGTTCTTTTGAAGTTGTGATCAGAATGGCGGATGCCATCTCATCATGTTCGGCCTGCGATAACAGATCGGCAGCAACATATCTTGGATTTGCAGTCTCATCTGCAATTACAAGGATCTCGGATGGACCTGCGATCGAATCGATGCTGACATGTCCGTATACCGCACGTTTTGCAAGTGCAACGAAGATATTTCCGGGTCCTACGATCTTATCAACCTTTGGAATGGATTCCGTTCCATATGCAAGAGCCGCGATTGCCTGTGCGCCGCCTGCCTTGTAGATAGCAGTCGCACCGGCTTCATTTGCTGCAACCAATGTAGTCGCATATACTTCACCCTCGCTGTTACAAGGAGTGGTCATTATAATATTTTTAACACCTGCTACCTTTGCAGGCATAATGTTCATCAATACGGAAGATGGATACACAGCTTTTCCGCCCGGTACATATACTCCGACAGATTCCAATGCTGTTACCTTCTGTCCAAGCATGATACCTTTCGGATCAGAATCAAACCAGCTGTACTGACGCTGTTTTTCGTGATAGGTACGAATGTTTTCTTTTGCTTTTCTGATAACCTCGATCAGCTTCTCATCAACCTGTGTATAAGCATATTCAATCTCTTCTTTTGTAACCAGAACATTTCCGGCATTGATATCTGCTTTATCAAACTGCTTTGTATATCCAAATAACGCCTCGTCTCCACGGTCTCTGACATCATTTACGATCTTCTCTACTGTATCTGCATAAGATCCAAAATTGCTTGGGCTTCTTTTTAACAGATCTTTTAAAATGTTCTTTCTGGTTTCTTCCGTCAGATTTACAATTCTCATTTTTATGCCTCCTTATTAATTAACGAATTCAGATCAGCAAGCAGCTTTCTAATTCTCTCATTTTCCATCTTTAAGCTTACCTGATTTACAACCATTCTTGCAGATAACGGACAAACTTCTTCTAAAACTTCCAGTCCGTTTTCGCGAAGGGTGCTTCCGGTCTCGACGATATCAACGATCACCTCCGATAAGCCAACGATCGGCGCAAGCTCGACCGAACCGTTTAATTTGATGATCTCAACCGTCTGGTTCTTCTGATTATTAAAATAATCTTTTGCAATATTCGGATATTTGCTGGCAACACGGATGATCTCATTTTTCTTCAATAATTCTTTTGCTTTATGAGGACCGCAGACACACATCCGGCATTTACCGAATCCGAGATCCATTACCTCGTACAGGTTTCTGCCTTCTTCTAATATCGTATCCTTACCAACTACACCAATATCTGCTGCACCGTATTCTACATAGGTTGGCACATCTGTTGCCTTTGAAAGGAAGAACTTCAGCTTCAGTTCTTCATTTATAAAAATCAGCTTTCTGGTATCCGGGTCTTTCATCTCATCGCAGGTAATTCCTATCTGTTCAAGCAATGCAAGGGTTTTCTTTGCAAGTCTGCCCTTTGCAAGCGCAAATGTTAAATATCTCATTGATTTATCTCTCCAATCTATCCATCGATCAAATTCTAATTTTGAATTTCTTTCTGCTTTTGTCCGCTTATTTCAGGGATGCGATTGCCACCTCGTTCTCATCACCGGACACAAGATCAAATACCTTGACCGTATCACTGTTTTCAAAATAAAACAGTCCGGAGAAATGCTCTCTTTTTGCATATTCCAGATAATCGTCCACTGACTTTCTGACAGATTTGCGTATCAATTCAATCTTCTTATCATTCTGGCGCATAGACTTACCAAGGCTGATCGCAGGCTCCTGATTCTCGATATCATAGAGAATGATCGTATTCGAATATTCAACCGAAACCTCGATATTCTGTCTGGACAGTGCCATGATCAGTTCTTCTACGGTAAATGCAAAACCAATAGACGGTGCATCTTTGCCGAACTGCTTTAACAGGTTATTATATCGTCCACCTTTTACAACGGCATCTCCGGTTCCGTAGGTGTATCCGCGGAAGATCACGCCGGTATAATAGTTATAACCATTTAACATACTGAGATCAAAGCCGATATATTTGTCATATCCATAACAGCATAACGCTTTATGGATTCTCTGTAATCTGTGAACGGCTGCAAGTGATACCGGATTCGTAACCAGCTTCTCTGCTTCCTCTAACATGGATTCTCCACCGAATAAAGAGTCAAACGCAAGAAAGGCTTTCTTTAAAACAGGGCTCATATCCAGCTTCTTTAAATATTCCTCCAAACCAAAGAAGTTCTTGATATTGATATATTCTTTGATCTGAAGCTCCTCAGCTTCTGTAATTCCGGCTTCTGCGACGATTCCCTTAAAGTAATCGATCTGTCCGATCTCGATCTGGAACTCATCGATTCCAAGTGCCTTAAAAGAATCAACAACGGTTGCTATGATCTCTGCATCTGCCGCAGATGAATCATCATTTATAAGCTCGGCACCGATCTGTGTTACTTCCTTTAATTTACCCTGTAATTTTCTCGGGTTTGAATAAGTATTACCCGTATAACACAGACGGATCGGTAACTGTTCGTCCTTATAATATTTTGCTACACATCTTGCAATACTCGGTGTGATATCGGGGCGTAATACCAGTGTATTATTATCACGATCAAAGAATTTGTACATTTCATTTGACGGTGCAGATCCCTTATCACGGTTAAATATATCAAAATATTCAAATGTAGGTGTCTCTATATCATGATAGCTGTATAACTCCAGAGTATGATGCAGTTTTTCAATAATCTTTCTTTTCTTTTTACATTCTACATCATAAGTGTCTCTTACTCCATCCGGAGTCTGCAACAGTTTGTCCTGCATCTTTTTTCCTCCTTGTATCCACATATCACTTTACTACATTGAAGTGATAACATGGTAATTAGTTATTTTAACAATGTGCTCATTATAGGGGAGCAGTCGATATTTGTCAAGATTTTTTCCTGAACCCTTATGCTCTTAACTGCAAATCTTTATCGAGAAGCTCAAGATAATGAACCAATGCACCGTTTTTTGCATGAATAAAGAAATCCGGATTCAGTTCTTCATATTTGAAATTCTTTGCATGTCCCTCATTCACGCGATCCATATAAGTCTTTAATTCCGAAAAACGTAAATAGTAATATTTGTTTCTATGCGTAAAAAATATGATCAGGAAGCTGACTCCCTGCTGTTCCTCATACTCTTTCATAAAATGATACTGATGCTCATGTATATTCTGTAAGGAAAACGTATCAACCGCACATTCCTTCGCATCGAAGCATATCGGAATGCCCTGTACGACACCGATGTAATCGACCGTAGAATCTTTTTCAAAATACGCCAGTGTGATCTGGCTGCTGTCTTTATCCATACGGATCGGTTTGATCGGAGTCGGGATCTTCTGGACAACTGCCAGCTTCTTTTCCCGATAATATTCATTTGTATAATTAATCAGTTCCTCAAGTGAGGAACCACGAAGTCCTCTGGAATTCCAAGTTGCCATCCGATTCTGCCTCTTTATCTTTTATCTGATTCTGATCTTACTAAAGTTATTATCCAAATTACCCAAATAAATCTTTTTCGATCGTCCGAAACGGTTCCGGAAGAAATGCCGAATACTCTTTCCCGCCCAGATAAGAAAGCGGACCGTCTGTTTCTTTAAATATAATGTTTCCGCAATGAAGAAGCTGATGCTTTACATGATAAGAATCTGAAAAATACCGGTTCACTTCAGGTATGCCATACTTTGTATCACCGACTACCGGGTATCCCAGATGCTTTAATTGCGCACGGATCTGATGAGACTTACCTGTGATAAGCTCAACCTTTACCAACGTATAATCATCATTTTTTTTAACCGGATAAAAGATTGAATGGATTTCTTCACTCTTGCCCTGTTCCCATGGACGATCCGATATCCGGACTTTGTTTTTTGCATTATCCTTCTGTAGATAACAGGTACTGTCAAGCTTCTGCGTCAGGCGTCCCCGTACAAGTGTATAATAATATTTATGTAATAGATGTTCTCTTATAATTCTGGATAATTCCTGACTTCCGGTAAGACTCACCCCACAAAGAATGAGTCCGGATGTATTGCGGTCTAAACGGTTGCATACAGACGGACGATAGGTTCTTAATTCTTCAGTTGTGATATGACCACTGTCGAGCAGATAGTCGATCAATGCTTCATTAAAGGAGTAGTCATCTTTTGATGCTTTCTGTGACAAAACGCCGGCCGGCTTATCTGCAATCAGAATATTTTCATCCGAATAGATGATCTCGACCGGAATCTTCTTTTTAGAGGAAGTGCAGTCTGTCCCGCTGACATCTTCCCGGAAATTGGCGATCGTTTCATCGGACATATAGATCTGGATCGTATCTCCGATATAGATGTATTCGTTTCCTTCAATTTTCTTATTGTTCAATTTGATGTTTTTCTTTCGCATCATCTTATAAACAAAGCTTGACGGTGCCTTATTCAGATATTTCAAAAGAAATTTATTTACACGCTGTCCTGCTTCATTCTGCGATATAATGATCTCTTTCATGCCCGGCTCCTATACACCAAGTTCAAATATTTTTTCACGCATAGACTGATCCTTTACTACGTAATCTTCATCCGGTTCTTTGATCGCCTCTGCCTTTTTTATAAATTCATCTACGGTTAACGCTGTAATAATAACATACGGTTTCTTTATCATTTCAAAGGAACGTGCAATTTCTTTTTTCAGGAATTCCACATCAGGAATCTTCTTATCAAATGCTTTCTGATACAAGAACAACATTCTGCCATCCCGTACGATCACGGCAGGGAAAAACATCATTCCCTCGTATCGACTGATTGAGATATCATACAGGATGCCGTCCCGGTTCTCATAATGGATCCCTTTTTCTATTTTCTTGTGTTCTTCCTCTGTTAAAGGCTTGAATTTGGAGCACATGATAAGTGCTACGATCTGTTTGGCAAATGGCAGACTGATCAATATCGGAAGTATGATGATCAAGGTTTTTGTTGTTTTAAACATAACAAGCGAAAGAATTACTCCTGTAAGGATCATAACACCAAGTATAATAATACTGGTTATGATCTTTTTCTTATGTTTTTTTATATATCCATACTGTCCTTTTTCCATTGTTTTTGTCCTGTTCTGTTTTTATTATAATGTTCTTCAAATCCCCGGTAAATCTTTGTATTAACCGGATATCTGTCTCTATTTGATCATGGAAACGATCCAGTCATTCGGCAGCAGCTTTGTTACGACCTTGAACGCTTTCATCGTTATGCTGTAGGTAGATTCTGTCTTCAGATAATATGCATCAAATAAGGCACGTTTTACTACATTTTTTGCTTCTACACGGAACAATCTTTTAAATGCCTTTGTATGGGAATATTTCTCGGCTACATCAAAAAACTCAGTATTAACCGGTCCAGGACATACTGCTGTCACTGTAATGCCTCTGTCCTCCAATTCTTTATTTAATGCCTTGGAAAAGCTTCTTACCATTGATTTTGTTGCTGCATATACAGCGAAAGATGGCTGTGGCAGATATGCCGCAGATGATGCAATATTAATGATATTGCTCTGTTCTTTCATATATGGCAGAGTAATCTTCGTCATGGCAACTAAAGCCTTACAGTTAACATCGATCATTCCTGTAAGTTCCTCGCATACAACATCCTCTACATGTCCCATAATGCCATAACCGGCTGCGTTTACCAGAACACGCACCCATGGATGCTCCTTTGCAAGCATCTTCTTATAGGATTCAAGATCATCCTGCTTTGTTACATCCAGCGGAAGAACAATAACCTTCTTGCCTTCAATCTCTCTTTCTAAGGCATACAAGCGTTCTGTACGTCTGGCGATCACCCATATTTCATCAATCGTCTTATATTTTTCACTGATCTGAACAACAAACTCTCTGCCCAATCCGGAAGAAGCTCCGGTAACGACTGCTATTTTACTCATGACATCATCCTCCATCCAGATAAATACTTATTTTTTAACGTTCCGTTTGTATTTTTTGCCCATCCAAGCGGATATCCGTCCACCAGAACAAGCACGTATCCATTTTTAATTTTCTGATCCGATGCTTCGATCGTCTCGCCTTTCAGATATCTAAAAACACGGTCATCTGAAGAAGTCAGATTTACTTCATTATCAAACTGTCCCTGCCGCAGATACATGGCAAGTGACTGACTCGGTTCAAACCGGTTCTTCTTGATCTCGCCAAGGAACAAGCCCTGTCTTAACATCCGAAGCCCAGATACATCCGGCATACATTCTGCCATGTAATACAGTCTTCCGTTATTTTCCTCAATATATGCAGACTTAATTCCTGCATCAGCCGAAATATGTGTAAAAAATTCTTCCGCATTTTTATCCGGCTTACAGCCTCTGTGAATCCATGACTGAAACACCTGTGTCTGCTCTGCCTCTTTTTTATGGATAAGTGCAACGAAATGGCCTTCCCCTTCGATATGATGCGGCCATAATCTTGCACATTTCTCAAGCTCTGCATTTTCGGTCTTTCCCCATGCCGGATTTCCATTGCAAAAGCCCGGATACTTCGGAACTTCGATTAATTCTAATGTATCATCCAGTGATAAAAGATATTCGATTGACTGTTCATTTTCTTCCGGAGAAAACGTACAGGTCGAATACAGCATGGTTCCGCCCGGCTTTAACATTTTTACAACTTCATTTAAAATTCCTCGCTGTAAACCGGCAAATAACTCAACGCCATTGTTCTCCCACGCTGTTACCATTGACTGGGATTTACGGAACATTCCTTCACCGGAGCAAGGCGCATCAATCAAAATTTTATCAAAGGTCTGATAGAATTTTGTGCTCAGCTTATTCGGAGCTTCACTTACCACACACATATTACCGATTCCGAATAATTCCAGATTCTTTAGCAATGCCTTGGCTCTGGAATTACTGATATCATTTGAGATCAGGAACCCGGTTCCATGAAGTTTTGCTGCAAGCTCGGTTGATTTACCTCCCGGTGCTGCACAGATATCAAGAACCACATCCCCGTCTTCAACAGGAAGAATACTCGCCGGTGCCATCGCACTCGGTTCCTGAATATAATAAAGCCCTGCATAATAATATGGATGTTTGGATGGTGTACATGCTTTATCATCATAATAAAAACCATTTGTTGTCCATGGTACAGGCTTTAATTCAAATGGAGAGATCTTTAAGAAATCTTCCACACTGATTTTATTTGTATTCACACGAAGTCCATGATGCATGCCCTGATCCAGACAATTCATATATGCTTCATATTCGTCTCCTAATTGTGTCTTTATCCTGTTTGTAAATGACTCCGGTAAGTTCATAATCTATAACCCCTGTGCTTTGTATCCTTCTGCGATAATATCAAGCTGTTTGGAAAAATCCTCCAGCTTTTCCAGATCATCCTTCTGGTAAATATCATAAAATTCATTCTGTATCTTTACAACCTCTCGCTGATTACCGACATAATACAGATTTTGTATATTAGTCAGTATATCTGCTACTACAGATGCCTTATAATTAAATGAATTCTGTGCATCCATAATCTCGCCACGAACAGATGACATCTCTTTATCCAGTGCAACGGTTGCATTTGCTGCATTTAACAGTTTTTCCCGGATATGCTCCGGCATATTGTGACGATATTTATACTGAAGAGAATGTTCGATCGTCGCCCAGAAATCCATTGCCATTGTACGTATCTGGATCTCTGCCTGGATTGTCTGCAGTCCCTTGATCGTATAAACATCATAATTCAGTATAATATGATAACTTCTGTATCCGCTTGCCTTTACATTTGTAATATAGTCTTTCTCTTCTCGGATTGACATATCCTTGCGATTTCTTATGATCTCTACAACCTTGTAGATATCCTCTTCAAACTGGCACATAATACGGATTCCTGCGATATCATCCATTTCTTCCACGATATGATCCATCGGAATATGTTTCTTCTGCATCTTATCCAAAATACTTGAAATTCTTTTCACACGTCCGGTCACATTCTCGATCGGAGAATACATTCCCTGACTGCGGTAATCTTTTATGATATGCTTAAATTTCAGAAGCAGTTCATCTACTGCCTGCTCATATGGAGATAAGATCTCCTTCCATAATTGTATTTCCATGAATAAAATGCCTCCTGCCAATTCTATCTATTCATCATCATGGGATACTCTGGTGTAAAGGAAATTATATTCATCTGCACCCGCCTGATAATCGGGATACAGATTATATAATTCTTTTGCAAGCTCATATGCTTTATCATAATCCTGTATCTTCTCATAATATGTGATCTCCTGTAAACGGAGTTCCTTTTGGAATGTGTTATCACTGGCCAGACCATTATTGATATAGCCGTATGCGTTATCCAGTTCGCCGATACTGATATAATATGCCGCATATTGTGCATACAGATAAGAATTATATCCATATTTTTTTATATACTTCTCATAATTTTCAAACATATGCTCGGAATCATCCATGGAAGCATAACAGGTTCCGATATAAAGATATAATTCCGGATAATCTTTAACATACTGTTCCAGAACCGGAAGTGCTCCGGCATAATTCGAATCTGAGAAATCCGATAACGCCTGAGCAATCTCCTGCATCTTCTTCACATCCTTCTTATCCGCTGATGTCTTCTGAAGGATCGTATCGTATTCATCTACCGCTTTTTTATAATCTGCAGTTTTCATATAGATATCTGCAATATAAAGTCTGGTATTCTTATCCTTGTTTTGAGAAAAAATCTGTTTTTCCGAAAGAGCTTCTGTGAATTTATCAAGAGCTTTGTCATATTCCGAATTCTGATAATATGTAAGTCCTTCATCAAAATACCGATCTTTATGTGATATTAATTTTGAAAGAATCACAACAGCAGCAAAAATAATGATCGCACATGCAAGCAAAAATATAAATACTTTTCCAAAATCAATATTGGATCTTTTCTTTCTGCGTCGTCTTCTGTTTCTTCTTGCCATATCTGTCGCTCCTGATTAGTGATGGAATAAACGGATACCTGTAAATACCATTACCATTCCATATTTATCACATGCTTCGATCACAAGATCATCTCTGACAGATCCACCCGGCTGAGCAATGTACGCAACACCACTCTTCTTCGCACGTTCAATGTTATCTGAGAATGGGAAGAATGCATCAGAACCAAGTGTAACATTCTGATTTCCGGCAAGCCATGCTTTCTTTTCTTCTGCTGTGAATACTTCCGGCTTTACCTTGAAACGCTTCTGCCATTCGCCATCACGGAGAACATCCTCATATTCATCACCCATATATACATCGATCGCATTATCTCTGTCTGCACGTCCAAGTCCATCAACAAACTGAAGTCCCATAACCTGTGGAGACTGACGCAGCCACCAGTTATCTGCCTTCTGACCGGCAAGTCTTGTACAGTGGATTCTGGACTGCTGACCGGCTCCGATACCGATTGCCTGCCCGCCCTTTACATAGCACACGGAATTAGATTGTGTGTATTTTAATGTGATCAGTGCGATCTTCATATCGATAAGAGCTTCTTCCGGTATATTTTTATTCTCTGTTACAATATTGGATAAAAGATCCTTATCAATATTCAGTTCATTTCTTCCTTGTTCAAATGTAATTCCGAATACCTGTTTGCGTTCGATCTCAGCAGGAACATAGTTCTCATCAATCCGGATAATATTATAATTACCTTTCTTCTTCTGCATCAGAAGCTCCATAGCTTCGTCTGTATATCCGGGAGCGATCACACCATCGGATACCTCACGCTTAATGAGACGGGCTGTATCTGCATCACAGACATCTGACAATGCAATGAAATCACCAAAGGATGACATACGATCTGCACCTCTGGCTCTTGCATACGCACATGCAAGCGGTGACAGTTCACCAAGATCATCTACCCAGTAGATTTTTGCAAGTGTATCTGTAAGAGGAAGTCCTACCGCTGCACCTGCCGGTGATACATGCTTGAAGGATGTAGCTGCCGGAAGTCCGGTTGCTGCCTTTAATTCTTTAACAAGCTGCCAGCCATTAAATGCATCCAGAAAATTTATGTAGCCCGGCTTACCATTTAATACGGTAACCGGAAGATCACTTCCATCCTCCATATAGATTCTTGATGGCTTCTGATTTGGATTGCATCCGTATTTTAATTGAATTTCGTTCATTCTGTATTTCCTCCCGATTCGTGATAATTACTTGTTCTTATTGATGATTCTTGTCTCATACTTTCCTGTTGCGATATCGATATATCTGACAAACAGGGATACCTTATTGTCTTCATTCAGGCTTTCCCATACCATATTTGCAAATGTATCGATATCACCTGATATACCAACTAACTTCGGTTCTCCCTCAAAGCTTGGAAGTGGATTGTCATCATGCATATATGTATGAATAAAATGTCCTTCTCCGTTTGCGGGATTCTCATATGAAAATGTATATCGGTTGCATGCCGACGGATCTCCGTTATTGCTCTTTAAGATAGACATTGCATAGTCATACTGTCCGCCTTCGATATGCATAACTCCGGAAATTCTCGGTGTATAGTTTGGACCGTCCGGTTCAAACTCGCGGCATCTGAGTGACTGTTCAAATGTAAGCTCTTTATCCATTCCATCATAGATCGTATCGGTCTGATCACCATTTGTTACGATCGTCCGATTGCCAAGAACCCGAACCGGTGCGTAAATGATAAGGCTTGGATCCTCAAGCTTGGATGGATCAAATGCTTCTGTACGGATTCCTTCGCCCTCTGTAACAAATACACGATTTCTGGAATTCACACTTCTACCCATGATAAAGTATGCGGTAACTGCCTTTGTTCCGTCTTCCGAACGTCCGATCACGATTCCTCTGCCGGGATAAGAATTACCCTTAAGTTCCTCTGATAATGATAACATTTTCATTTGTAAACCTCCGTTTAGTAAATTAGTCAATTCATGTACCCATTTATCTGGTCGCTGTCTTTCATCTTATAATAATATGCTTTCTTTTGCAAGCGTTTTGGACTGCATTCTTATCTACTGAAACTGGCGGATTGCCTGAATCAGCTCGGATTTTGGAACTGCTCCCACGATTTTCTTTATAACTTCTCCATCTTTATATAATAAAAATGTTGGAATTGATACAACCTTGTTTGCAAGTGCAAGTTCCTGATTCTCATCTACATCTACCTTGCATACCTTTACCTCCGGAAATTCGTCAGCCAATTCTTCAACGATCGGTGCAACCATTCTGCATGGTCCGCACCAGGTGGCCCAGAAATCAACCAGCGTAAGTCCCTTTGCCTTTAAAACCTGATCTTCATATTCTTTTTCATTTAAATGTATAACTGCCATAGTAAAAACCTCCAATTCGTCATTCGTTAATTATACAGACATCTCAATCATCTTACATCTGTACTTTCAAAAAACATTTCTGACAAGTAAGTGTTCTTGTATTATAGTATACATTCATTTTCCTCTATCATATATTTATTTGTCAACTCATTTCACGGAGTTTTAATAAATATCTACATTTGTCATCTTGTCTGTCAATTCTATGAACGCCAGCCGACAGACAGGAATTTATATAAATCTGATTTCTGTATAATAACCGATACACAAAATGCGCGCTGCCACAAAGGGAAGCGCGCATCGTATTGTATGTGTATTATATGTTAGCCTTTATAATTATGCATTTAAGAATTCTTTGCTTGTCTTGACCTTCTTGTTTGGATCCGGACGGAATAACAGGAAGAAGAAAGCAACGATGATCAGGATTGCTACAACAGTGCCGATACCGAATGAGCATGCACCTGTGAAGAGTCCTGCAATTCTGTAAATAACAAGGGATACAAGGTATGCGAAACCACACTGATATCCGATTGCAAACCAGAACCATTTTGCACTGTTCATCTCTCTCTTAATAGCACCCATTGCTGCGAAACATGGAGCACAGAGTAAGTTGAATACGAGGAATGAGAAACCACTTGCTGTTGTGAATGCTTTTGCAAGCTCGCTGTATACAGTGCCTTCCCCACCACCATAAAGGATACCCATAGTACCAACGATGTTTTCCTTAGCAACAAGGCCTGTAATAGATGCAACAGTTGCCTGCCAGTCGCCCCATCCCTGTGGCTTGAAGATCCAGCAGATTGCTCCACCGATCTTAGCTAAGATACTGTGGTCGATCTGATCTTCTGAAAGCATCTGGAATTTACCATCCAGAATACCGAAGTATGTTGTGAACCATACAAAGATTGTTGAGAGGAGGATGATGGTACCGGCCTTCTTAATGAATGACCAGCCACGCTCCCACATACTTCTTAATACAGAACCGATTGTCGGGATATGGTAAGGAGGTAACTCCATAACGAATGGAGCAGGATCTCCTGCGAACATCTTTGTCTTCTTTAAGATAATACCGGAGCAGATAATTGCTGCAATACCGATAAAGTAAGCACTTGTAGCAACCAGTGAAGATCCACCGAAGATCGCACCTGCGATCATTGCAATAAACGGAACCTTAGCACCACAAGGAATAAATGTTGTTGTCATAACTGTCATACGACGGTCTTTTTCATTTTCAATTGTACGAGATGCCATGATACCAGGAACACCACAACCTACACCTACAAGAATAGGAATGAATGACTTTCCCGAAAGACCGAATTTTCTAAAGATACGGTCCATGATGAATGCGATACGTGCCATATAGCCACAGTACTCAAGGATTGCAAGTAAGATGAACAATACGAGCATCTGAGGTACGAAACCAAGTACAGCACCAACACCGGCGATTATACCGTCAAGGATCAGTCCCTTTAACCAGTCTGCACATCCGATCTTATCAAGACCTCTTTCCGCAAGATCAGGAATAGACGGAACGAACACACCATAATCAGCAGGATCGATCTCTGCCATTTCTGTCTTGTTGAAGTATTCTACTGCATCTAAATAAGACATAGCATTTGTCTTATCTTCTTTTGCACCAGCAGGTACTTCTGAATAATATACATCGATATCGTAAGTATCAAGAGTTTCTTCATCTTCCATCTGATACTTAACACTTGCTTCTGTATTTGTATTTGCTTCGATAGCTGCCTTTGTTGCATCAACATCTATAGCGTCTTCATCATCTGTTACAAGTACGCCGTATGCGTCAAGTGCATTTGTAGCTGCATCGTAATCACCGGATGCCTCTTCATAATCTTTGCTTCCGATACCGAATAAATGGAAACCGTCACCAAACAGATTATCATTTGTCCAGTCTGTGCACCATGCACCGACTGTTGACATCGCAATATAATAAACCAGCCACATTACAATGATGAAAATCGGAAGTGCAAGGATACGGTTTGTAACGATCTTATCAATCTTATCTGAGGTTGTAAGCTTTTCACCCTTTGTATTCTTCTTCACACATTTTCCGATGATAGATGAGATATATGCATATCTCTCACTGGTGATAATACTCTCTGTATCATCATCAAATTTGTCTTCCAGTGCTTTGATTTCATCTTTACAATCCGGAACACTGTCCATCTGCCCTGCAATCTTTGTATCTTTTTCAAGAAGCTTGATCGCAAAGAATCTCTTCTTTCTTTCTTCAACTGTAAGCTTTGCACTTACGCTGTCGATTGCATCTTCAACAGCCTGATCAAAGCTATGTACACGCTTATTCTGTACTTTCTTCTGTGCTGCCGCAACTGCTTTTTCTTTTACTTCATCAATTCCAGTACCCTTTAATGCAGAGATCTCTACAACCTCGCATCCAAGTGCATTGCTCAGGTTCTTGATATCAATCTTGTCACCATTCTTCTTTACAAGATCCATCATGTTAACTGCCATGATAACCGGGATTCCCAGCTCGATCAACTGTGTTGATAAGTACAGATTTCTTTCGATGTTCGTACCATCAATAATATTGATGATCGCATCCGGATATTCCTTGATCAGATAATTTCTGGCAACAACTTCCTCTAATGTATATGGAGAAAGTGAATAAATACCGGGAAGGTCAGTGATGATAATATCTTTGTGACCCTTTAATTTTCCTTCTTTTTTCTCTACTGTTACACCAGGCCAGTTACCTACATACTGGTTTGAACCTGTAAGTGCGTTAAATAATGTTGTCTTTCCACTGTTTGGATTACCTGCCAACGCTATTTTAACTGACATTTTTATGCTCCTTCCTTTTTGTCTGTCATTTTCTATGATTCATCAAATAAGTAAATCATCTGCTTCGTTGTCTGTAGGATCGGTACGATCCACACATTTATTCAACAACGATCATTTCGGCATCTGCCTTTCTTAAAGAAAGCTCATAACCGCGTACTGTTACTTCAACCGGATCACCAAGCGGTGCAACTTTTCTGACATAGATTTCTACACCTTTCGTGATTCCCATATCCATGATACGTCTCTTTACAGGTCCTTCGCCAACAAGTTTTGTTACCTTAACTGTCTGTCCGACGGCAACCTCTCTTAATGTCTTCATACCATTTTGCTCCTTCTTTTTCTTTATACATATAAGAACGTCTTCACATATTCAGACCGGATTCTGTGACGGCTTTTCTTCTTATACATTTGTGTATATAAACAATTGCACCGGCAGCTACCAATGTGCAAATACTTATATTTCTGTTTTTTCGGTATCCTTATACCATAATTTTGGCTGCCATATCTTTTCCGATGGCAACTCTGGATTCTTTTACATTTACAATCATGTTACCGTTTATCTCTGAAACAACTGTTACTTCTCCACCCACGACAAAACCAAGCTTCTCAAGAAACTGTCTTGTTTCATTTTTTCCACCAACTTTGGTAATGGTCTTTGTTTCTCCAATATTCATAAAAGTTAAAGGCATCATATTCCATCTTCTTTCATAATCGTATAAATTTATCATTAAGCAATATGCTGTTTCAAATTTCATCGTTAGTATATACTAACCCTCATTAGAAGTCAATAACATTTTTTAGAAAAATATAACATCATTTAGAAGCTTGTAACGTATCTTAGTCGTATATAACAAAGCTATATTCTTAAAATGCAAATTTATTTATTATGCTTGACATTTTCATATGGTTAGTTTAAACTAATTACGATTATAAAATTGAAAGGTTGGATTATTATGGAGAAATATATAGGTACTATTATTGTTGCTGCTATTATTATACTTGTGTGCGTACTTGCGATCCGTTCAATGGTAAAAGATAAAAAATCCGGAAAATCTGTTCAGTGCGGAGGAAACTGTAACAATTGTCACGGATGCCATTAGTTTTATCTTTCTTTCATTTGAACCTTATTCCGGTTTGTGATATAATTTTTTGTAAATAAATTTTTAATGGGGTAAAGCTATGTTAACAACGAATGAATCAGTTGAAAACTATCTGGAAACAATATTGGTATTAAGCAAGAAGCTGCCTGTTGTCCGTTCGGTTGATATCTCAAACGAACTTGGTTATAAGAAATCAAGCATCAGTGTTGCTATGAAAAATCTTCGTGAGAACAACTACATAACGATGAGTGATGCAGGTTTTATTTCACTCACCGATTCAGGAAAAGAAATTGCTGAGATGATATATGAACGACATGAGCTTCTCTCTGCCTGGCTTATACAACTTGGTGTTGATCCCGATATTGCATCTGCTGATGCCTGCAAGATCGAGCATGTGATCAGCAAAGAAAGCTTTAAAGCAATTAAAGATCATGTATTAAGCGGAGCCAATCACTAGCTTTTCTAGTGACTGGCTCTTTTTATGTGTTCCTTACGGCTCACATTTCTAACGGATAGAATTTTCTACACATAAAGTTCCCCAACCGATATATATGTTTGGATACTCTCTCGCTGATTTTATCCTTTTTGCTCCGCGGATCAACGAAGCCTTCAGCTTTTCTCCATACAGAAACGGATCGTTTCCGTTTACAATTCCCCACTGCATCAGCAAGCATGCAGATCCGGATACAAACGGAACAGCCATAGATGTTCCCGATGCAAAGGAATAATCATTTCCCGGATATGCAGTGTAAATATCCACACCGGGTGCAGCAAGATCCGGTTTGATCCTGTCATTTGCCGTATAACCTCTTCCTGAAAAATATGCAAAATCATCCACATTCTGATCATAAGCCGCTACCGTAATCAACCCTTCGGCAGTAGCGGGAATCGTAAGTGTCCCAAATTCTGTTGGATTCAGGAATTCCACATTTCCTGTAAGACTTGCCCGAATCGGCAGATAGGCATCTATCACCCCACTAACAATTTGCTTCGGGTGAATCAAGACCTTCCACTGCCCTTTATCTATATAATTTTTCTGTCCTTGAAATGATACAAATATTTCCTGATTACGGTTATACGGATTTGGCGTTCCATAGATTCCTTTTACAAAAGTGTTTCGATAGGATCCTGTTCCGATGTTTTGCGACTCACTTAAGGTCAGTATGATGTCTCCGTTTGGCGCAATGATCACAATATCAAAGCGGTCATTATAATTTTTCCATAACTGAAGATTAAATGAAGCTACATAGTCGCTTACAAGCAGATCAATCATACGATATGAAGTATTTCCGAGAATTACACGCTGATGCCTTCGGTTGATCGCATCATTTCCTGTTCCCGTCGATATTGAGCAGATAGCAAATCTGGACACATCGTTGATATAATTTTCAAGCAGCGAATCACCTTTATGGGAGCCGTAATTATTTCCATAACTGAGATTTATCGATATCGGTCGATTCATTTCGATTCCCGTCCGGATTGCATAGTCAATTCCAAGGATAAGACCAAGTGTAGTTGGGAGCTTAGATGCGGTATCGCTTCCGATCTTTACAACCAAAAGCTCTGTCTGAGGAGCAACGCCAATATTCGTACCGGCCGCAATAGCCGCAACCTGTGTTCCGTGCCCGGAACGATCCTCAGATGGAAGAATTCCTGCATAACTTCCATCCAGTATTGAATTCAATTCTTCATTTGTATAAATACGTCCCAGCTTATAAGTATTTGCATATGTATCCTGATATACCGCCTGCTGATCCCAAAAAGATAAAATTCTGCTTTTTCCATCCCTGACAAATTCATTATGTCTATAATCAATTCCCGAATCAATAATCGCAAAGATTGTTCCGTCACCATCCAGGCCGTAATTATTGATGAAAGTTCCGGACAGACAGGATGCATACTGAGCATAAGACACCTGCTGTTCCACACTTTTCGGTTTATCTATATAGATAATTCTGGGATCTGCTGCAAATGCATTCAAATACGCTTCTGAAATCTCAATAATTGCATAGCCTGCCAACAGATAATATATCTGCATCCGATACCGTTCCACCAGATCAGATATATCATCATTATATCGAATCAAAAGCTGCCATGTACTCTTCTCGGAACTGTATCCGATATACAGCTCTGCCTCGCTCTCGTTGTATGTATTTCTTGTCGATATCGCAAGCTCCAATTGCGTATCAATATTATTTTCCATTTTCAACTTCCACCCTGTTTTCAGGTATAATCTTTATCTGTTAATCATATGTTTTTTTACAGCAATTTAGAATATTCAAATCATTTTGTAAAATGTTGTTAATTGTTTGAAAACATCGAAAAATATAAATAAAGTTAGAACTTTTCCACATTATCAACAGATTTATACACAAAAATAAGATTTTCAGTCTAAAAAACAGGTATTTCATCCTATATTTATCCACATTTGTCATATACAGTCGGGATTCCTTGTTTTCAAATTCCCTAATACGACGAAATATTTCCCTGTATGTATATATAATTGCATTTGCAAAATAAAAGAAAGTAAATCATATGAACTATTTTTTTAATTTATTTATAGGCAGAAAACATCAGACAATACAGGCAAATGGCTTTATGGATACCGGAAATACCTTAAAAGACATTTCAACAGGAAAACACGTCGTCATTGCATCCCCTGAGATCATGTATGATCTTTTGCCCAGACAATACCATTACATTGTATATGACTACACAAACGGCACCCAGTCTTTCGATCGAAAATCAGCTTTATCAATGCCGGAAGGCATCCATCTGGTTCCATACCGGACAATCAGTTCTGAATCGGACCTAATGCTTGCTTTCGACTGTGATTTCTTCTTTATTAACAATCGGCTGATTCGAAACCGACCATTGATCGGGCTTAGCAGGCATACCTTACAAATCAGTCATATGTCCAAATGCATATTATTAAATTCAGCATATTTGAGAAAGGTAAGAAAAAATGATAAATACATTAGCAAATAACGATTTTAAATTTTCAGTAGTTTCAAATATTATGACTTTATTACCTGTATCCCGAAAGGATGTCCATTACATAGGCGGCTGTGATGTACTACCGGCTCCTCTTGAACCTTATGAAGAAAGTGCAATGGTTGCAGGTCTTGGAAACGGCGACGATCAAGAAATCAAAAAAATACTGATTGAACGAAATCTCCGTCTTGTAGTTTATATTGCAAAGAAATTTGACAACACCGGAATCGGTGTGGAAGATCTGATCTCGATCGGTACGATTGGTCTGATCAAAGCTATCAATACCTTTAAATGTGATAAAAATATTAAACTGGCAACATACGCCTCCAGATGTATCGAAAATGAAATCCTTATGTATCTGCGCAGAAACAGCAAGCTTCGTATGGAGATATCCATCGACGAACCGCTAAATGTTGACTGGGATGGCAACGAATTACTGTTATCCGATATTCTCGGCACGGATGAGGATACCGTCTATCGAAATATGGAAACCGAGATGGATCATTCTTTATTGGAGACCGCCGTCTCACATCTGTCGGAAAGGGAACGGACTATTATAGAACTGCGCTATGGTATTAATACTATCAATGGGATAGAACGCACCCAGAAAGAGGTGGCCGATCTTTTAGGGATCAGCCAGTCCTATATCTCAAGATTAGAGAAAAAGATAATAAAGAAATTGAAAAAAGAGATTATGAAAATGAGCTGACACCATCTTAATGATGGTAATCAGCCAACTTTCTCTTATAATCGTCTACCATCCGGCGCATCTTCTGATAATCTTTTTCTTTCAGATCACCAGATGCTTTAAAATCCTCTACCATCCGATCCAGTTCATTTAAAGCATCATGAGCCAGATCTTTATAGTTATTGGCAAGATTCATATTCATTTCCGTAAGCTTCGCGTTCAACTGTTGTTTTATATTACGTTTCATCATTGTTTCATACCTCATTTCAGGAAATAATTATTGACACTGTTTTTACCATGTGTTACTATTACAAAGGTTCACAAACGCCGGCATGTCGGAATTGGCAGACGAGGCAGACTCAAAATCTGTTGGTGGCAACATCGTGCGGGTTCAAGTCCCGCTGCCGGCACTTTCTAAATTTTTCCCAACTATGAATATAATTGAAAAAAGCTTGGTTTTAAGCTGTTTCTAGGCGCTTCATATTGTATCACATATGCAATTAAATGTAACATTTTGCCCCCTAAATGCAATATGTTTGCACCTTTTGCCCACCAGATTTGGTGGCTTTTTATTTATATGAGACTTAAGCTGCTCTGCAAATGTAATTTCGATTCCTATCGGTGCGCTGTCCCTGTTACTGTAATCGGCTGCTGTTATCAATCTTCTTTGCAACGACTACAAACCGTCCGTTATCTGTATGATATGCACAGGTTGATAATGTCAGCAGGTGATCACCATAAGAAGCTGTTTCTTCTATTGTATATGGTGTATTTACTTTTGCGCGGCTTACATAATCATCAAATGCTGTTCCCGATTCGGCATTAATAAAACTATATATATTATAATGCTCTGTATCATCTTCCGGATATGCCTTTGTATAAAAGGCTGCAATCACGGTATAAGTACCCGGTCCATCTAAAGTATCAAAAATGATCGTCTTATGTTCCTTATAGAAATTTTCATCCTCATATTTTAACAGATCGTGAAACATGCTTCCGGCTTTCATATTGTGACCATACAGGATAACATTATCAGATACTTCACCTGTCGGGCTGCAGTTTGCCGCTGCAAATAAAGTACCTGCCGCACTGTATTCTCCATTAAAGTTTCTGTGAATATAATACTCCTCATCATTCGGCGTATACATAACCGGATAATCGATCCTCGTTCCATAGATATAGAGCCAACCGATAAAATCAGGATTCTCCTCATATACCGAAGCATATTTTTTATAAACCTGCTTCTTCTGTACTGTTACATAGACAGGTTCTCCTTTATCATCTGTGCAGTCACCATCTTCTACCGTTTCCTTAATAGCCGAAAACGCTGTCTCCGCTTTATAATTCGTATAAAAATAGATACCCAGATAACCGCCGCAGCCAAGGAAGACCAGAATACACAGCACAAGTATGATATTTAAAAATAATCCATTCTTTTTTTTCATATTTTTTAACGAATCATCATAATCTGAATTCTGATCCGGCTGTCTCTTATCCATGTCTGCCTTTTCTTTTGATTCTTTCATTCGAATCGAGATCCTCCTTATGTAATTTTTATACAACTGTAATTTATTATTATAAAGTAAAAATCTGACTATTTCTAAATAAACAGTCAGATTTTAAACCTTAAAAATACTTTCTGCTTCCCCAAAGATTATTCCGTTTCAGTTCTACATACTCTGCATATGCCTGTTCCAGAATATCCTTTTCGTTCGGAAACTTCAGAAGGTGGTAGGCTTCATGATACTTGTAGTAACCGGAATCCACAAAATATTCTTCACGCTGCGGTTTGCTGTAATAGCTGTCCGCCATCATCAGATACCAGTGTACATCCTTGTTTACCACATCAAAAGCAGTATTAAATGTATAATTGCTTTTTCCTACATACTTAATAATAGATGCGCTAACACCTGTCTCCTCTTTTACTTCTCTGAGTGCAGTCTGGTTATGCTCTTCACCTTTTTCAACTGTACCCTTCGGGAGAACCCATCCTTCATATTTGTTTTTGTAGTTTTTGTACAGTAATAATACTTTTCCTCTGAAGATTACCACACCTCCGCAGCTTGTTGCTTCGATCACAGCAAATCCTCCTGTCTTTTCGGTGTTGTAAATGCTTCAAGTTCTACTCACATTCGACTACGAATAAAACTCTGAACCGACTTACATCTGCCAGCCCTTAATTGGTTATAAGTATATCAGTATTACTGCATTATTTCAAGCTGATTAATCATAATATGCATCAAATATCTTTCTGGCTATGGACGTCGCCGAAGTTCCTGTATTACTCGCATTCTCCACCAGAACGCAGACCACCAGATCAGGATTGTTAATATTTGAAAACCCGATAAACCAGGAATGGGAGTCCTTATTTTCATTAAATTCCGCTGTTCCCGTTTTGCCGGCTACCGTATAATCTGCGCCTGAAAAATAATCAGAAGCTGTTCCATAGTCCGTAACAGACCGCATAAGATCCGTTAATGTCTGTGCCTCTTTTGCGGAAATGATCCTGCCATAAGAGCTCTTAGAGAATTTCTTTACAACGCTTCCGTCACAATTCTCAATTCGATCCATCATATACGGCTTCATAAGAACACCGCCATTTGCGATCGCACACATGATCATCGCATTGTGAAGCGGCGTAATCAATGTCTTTCCCTGCCCGATCACAGTCTGAGGAATCAGAGATTTATCTGTCTTTGATGTCAGTGAATAGCTGGATTTATAATAATATCCGTCATACGGAAGTTCTTTATTATACAGGAAATCCTCACATAGCTTGTTTAAAGCATCCATATCAAGCTTTGTACCTATATTGGAAAATGAAGTATTACAGGAATATGCAAGTGACTGTTCCAGACCCACCGTTCCATGCACTTTATGATTATAACAATGTATGGATACACTGTTAAAGATTCCCTCACCCTCACATTCATAAGAATATGATTTGTAATTTGGATTTTCCCTGATATATTCAAGGGTTGTAAGTATCTTAAATGTAGATCCCGGTGGATACATTCCCTGTGTTGCGCGATTTAACAGGCACGAACTATCTGAATTTGCTGTTTCTTCTATAACAGATGTAATCTGGTTTGGGTCAAAATCCGGTTTGGAAACCATCACCTTGATCTTACCGGTAGACGGCTCTATCGCAACAATCGCGCCATCATTGCTTCCCAGTGCATTATAAGCTGTACTCTGAAGATCATAATCTAATGTAGTTATAACATTATTTCCCATGTTCTTTTTATTTGATAATGCATGGTACACACGATATAGGATATTCTGATTCGAGGTCAGCAGATAATAATTTGATGCCATCTCAAGTCCTGCCTGACCATTGCTGTCATATCCGACTGCATGGGCGAACATATTGCTGTACGGATAAACTCTTGTTTCATTTCCATCGTCATCTGTCTTTGTCTCCGCAAGAACAACACCATCATCCGAAATAATCTGTCCTTTGATAACTGTCTCCGCATACAGGTTCTGTCTTTTATTGTAGGAATTTGCGATATCAGAATCTGAATCCACGATTACATATTTGATCAGATGCGCCATCATTCCAATAAAGATAAAGACAACAAAATATGTCACTATAAGTACAGGAACGTTCTTTTTATCATTTTTCTTTTTTTCGATTTCTTCTCTACTCCCCTGAGAATACTTCTTCATGATTGCTTTGTTTGTAGATCGTTTGTTCTTCATTGCCACCAACTCCATTATTTTCAAGTACACAGATTCCCTGAATAATACCAAACAGGAATAATGTGCTCACTACCGAACTTACACCATAACTGACAAGCGGAAGTGTTACACCGGTAGAAGGAATAAACTTCGTTACACCGCCAATATTTAAAAATGTCTGGAATATAAAACATATTGTAAATCCAAATGCTACATTTTTATAAAAAGTATTTCTTATCTTCATTGAGATATTAATAAAATAAATAAAACAACTGATATACATAAGGATCAGACAAAGTGCAAAGATTACGCCGAACTCCTCACAGATTGCTGAAAAAATAAAATCACTGGATGCAACCGGTATCGCAGTCGGTAAACCTTTTCCCAGACCGCGCCCTTCCATTCCACCCGATCCAATGGCGAATAACGACTGACAAATCTGATAACCTGCATCATTAATATAAGAAAATGGATCTAACCATGCATTGATTCGGGTTGTCACATGACTGAATTTGTTCTTAAATATCATATATCCTACAGTTGCAAGAACCGCCGCGCCGCCAAGTCCTCCAATCAGGATCATCGTCTTCTGTGTTGCAAGATATACCATCATGATAAAGATCATAACAAAGATAGCCGCACCACCAAGATCCTTTTCTGCAACAAGCACCAGCATAAATAATCCGGATACAACCGTGACCTTTATCAAATCCTTAAAACTCCTCGCTTTATTAAGCGCACTTGCAAGGAAAAATACAAATATTATTTTAACAAATTCCATCGGCTGCAAAGAGATCGATCCTATCTGGATCCAGTTCATAGAACCATATTTGGATACTCCAAGAAACGGAATAAAGACCGTACTTAGGAAACCGATTCCTAATACTGCATAAAAAATATCCCAGTTCTTAAGATTCTTGCATTTGACAATAATAAGCGGAATAAATGCAGTAATAACTAATGTGATCGTAGCAAAAGCAAACTGCTTTTTTGCCAGATCAAAATCCAGTCTAGTCAGCATAACATATCCGATCAGAAGTAAAAATGACATGTTATTTGTGATCAATCTGGATGATTTCTTATATATTCCGTGATAAGACACCATATATACAATGGATACGATCATCTGTAACAGATAAAAAATAATAATACTGACTGTTTTATATTTTAAAAACAGGGTCAGATAACACAGAAAATGTATGATAAATACATAGAAAATCTGTACATTAAGTGCATGATTTTTTTTATCTTCTCTTACAGGCTTCAAGACCGTAAAACATTTAACTGTATATAAAAGCATAAAAAATATAATCAAGTATTTTGAAATTTCAGTAATTATTGTTGCCATTATTCAATACCCTTTATATAATGTCCTCTTGTATAATCTAACTCATCCGATTCTATATCAGTTTCACCGGTCTGAATCTTTTCCAATCGATCCATGACCTTTTTCGTCTGATCTACGGATTCAATCGTAAAATCAATCAAATATTCATTGGTTATATCAGTATTTCTGTTATTTGTCAACTGCTTCACATTATCTGTCGGTACGCCGTTATAGATAATTGAATAACAATCTCTGCAATTATTTACACTGAAAAAGCGATTACCCTTTTCATCCCGGAACGAAAAGCGCTTGCTTCTGTTATAACCGCAGCCATCCAGATAATTATTGATAAAACACTGTGCCGTGATCATTACCGGCTGATATCCGTATAACCGTTCTACCGTACCGGTACAAAGACTTTCTAATTCATGATGAGTCAGTTCCACCGAGCCCACGAATATTACATTATCAAATGTATCCTTATAGAAGCGAATTGCTTCATCATTATAAGCATACAGGAAAGAATCTAACAGAACAGTTCCCTTATATCCGTATTCTTTAAGAAGCCCCAGTTCATCTATATTTTTTACATAGATTCCATCTGTCATTCCGGCCAGAAAATAAAGATCCTTCATGTTATGCTTTTTGTTTTCACGTAAGATATCAGGAAACGCCACATAAATTTTCTTCTCACTGTTCATCTTCCCGACTTCTGCTTCACGTATTATATTATAATCGATAATGATATGACGTACAAATTCATAATTATTAACAATTTGAAATTGTTCCATTGTTTTTACAGACACATAGCAACCTGCAGCTCTTTTAAGATCGGTTTTCATCTCATTTTTTCGCTTGATATCTTCCCGACTGTTATATAGTGGTTTCATCTCATCTGATACCCTTCGTCTATATCGTCCGATCAGCGCCTGCTCCAACCGGCGAACAGCTTCCCGCCTTAATACATTCAGACTTCCAAGAGATATAAAGATATTCTCATCGCATTCTGATTCCAGATAAAAGTTAAAACCGGTTCCGCCTGTTTTTGACAGCTTATCTATGATCTGCGTCACCTCAACCGGACGTTTTGCAGCCTGTGATATACATTCTCCTTTAACTTTTACCGAGATATCGTCCACACCTGAAAACAGCTCCAAAGTGATCGGCTCTCCGATTTTTGCTGTTACCTTTCCATAAATATCCGTCTGTTTTTCTTTCTGTATAAAACGTACACCGATATCTTCGATCAGCGCATTGTTTCTTGTCCGGTATACATGCATATCTTTTCGAATCTGCCGGAGATTATTCGCATTCAGTCGAATCTTCTGTCCTGCCTGTGCAGTTACATTGGATGTCAGTTCAATATTCTGTTCTGTACCGGTACGGATCTCCAAGACATCTTTTGCCTGAATTCCACGTTCCAGACGAATATAGACAAATGGTGCTTCCACCGCTTCTACTTTACCGATTAAAGTTCCGGTATGATTCGGGCGCTTGTTCGCAAGCATTTCTTTTCCGTTCTTCATATAATAATAACCGGACGAAAAACCGCCCCGGTTATAGATATCCATTAGCCTGTCTGTATGATATGCGATCCGCTTCTCATTCAAATGTCCGTTTATACATTCATCTGTAATCTCTGAATATGCATGAACCGTTGCAGCCACATATTCCGGTTTCTTCATTCTGCCTTCAATCTTAAAAGAGTCAATACCCGCCTCAATCAGCTGTGGCAAGCTTGCAAGTGTACACATGTCCTTCATGCTGAGTGCATATTCATGATTAAATTGTTTGCTGTTATAAGCCTTTCTGCAAGGTTGTGCGCAACGTCCACGATTGCCGCTTCTGCCGCCTGCAAAACTGCTCATCAGGCATTTTCCGGAATAACAAAAGCACATCGCCCCATGTACAAAGGTCTCTATCTCGATATCAACTGCTTCTTTTATAGATTTTATTTCATTTAATGATAATTCCCTTGCAGGAACAAATCTTGTCATGCCCAGATTTTTAAGAAATTCTGCCCCGTAAGTACTGCATACACTCATCTGCGTACTTCCATGTAAAGGCAGATCAGGATATGCTTTTGAAAGACTTCTTATAACACCAACATCCTGTACAATAATCCCATCTACACCTTCCCTGTAAAAAGGGTCAAGGTAAGGAATCAGATCTTTCATTTCACTATTTTTAAGCAAAGTATTAACTGCCATATATAACTTCACATTATGAATATGGCAGTAATCAATTGCTTCCAGTAATTCTGTTGTATCAAAATTTCCCGCAAATGCACGAGCACTGAACATATTGCCTCCGGCATAACATGCATCTGCACCTGCATTTACTGCAGCTTTCAATGATTCCATCGAGCCTGCCGGAGCTAAAATCTCAGGTCTATTTAACATTATTTTCTGCTTCCAACTTAATTATTTCTCTCTGTAAAGCGTTGACTTTTTCTTTGTATTCGTCAATCATCTTTTGCGCAGATTCATACTTAATCTGTGTTTCGATCACTTCATGTCTGAGATCATAGATCTGCTTGTCCTTGTCATCATCCTCCGTCAGCATCTGATTCACCTGAAGCTTTGCCTTGAAATAATCATCTGCGATATTAAGTGCAAGTAATACGCTCTGATATTCCGCATTAAAACGGCGATAACTTTCGGAAGACTGACACTCCTGAATCTTACCATTGATATAAGACGCTACATTCTGGAGATATTCTTCACTTTCAAATCCGCTCAATGTATACACTTTATTGTTAATAACCACCGGGATATCATTTTTCTGTGACATAACTCTCCTCCTTTATATATTCATTTTATTTCTTTTATATTTGTTATATCCGTGCATATCATGCAGGTATTTATTTTTCGTTATTCTACTAATATATTTTCTATTCGATAAATGCATCCAGTCCGAAATGCTTATAACACCGCTCGGTCACAACCCGACCTCTTGGAGTCCGGTTAATAAAACCGTTTTTAATAAGATATGGTTCATATACATCTTCTATCGTTCCGGAATCTTCGCCGATGGCTGCAGCCAGAGTATCAAGTCCTACCGGTCCGCCTCCAAACTTTTCTATCATTGTCATCAAGATATTCCGGTCTGTATTATCAAGCCCCATAGAATCAACCTCAAGCTTATCGAGTGCAGTCTTTGCGACCTCATAATCGATACAGCCATTGTGGCACACCTGAGCAAAATCCCGACATCTCTTTAACAGACGGTTGGCAAGTCTTGGGGTTCCTCTGGAACGCTTTGCAATCTCAAGGGCTCCTGCATCATCTGTTTCTACACCAAGCACATCTCCGGAACGAATTACAATCTGCTTCAATTCCTCCGGTGAATAGAACTCCAATCGATCTACCATTCCAAAACGATCACGAAGCGGTGCTGTAAGCATACCGGCTCTTGTCGTTGCACCGATCAATGTGAATTTGGGAAGATCCAGACGGATCGATCTTGCTCCTGCTCCTTTACCGATCACAACATCGATCGCAAAATCTTCCATTGCAGGATATAAGACTTCCTCTACCTGACTGTTTAATCTGTGAATCTCATCAATAAATAATATATCATTTTCTGAGAGATTATTTAAAATAGCCGCAAGTTCACCCGGCTTCTCGATTGCCGGTCCGGATGTGATCTTGATATTGACACCCATCTCATTTGCGACAATAGATGCTAGTGTCGTTTTACCAAGTCCCGGCGGACCATATAAAAGCAAATGATCTAAGGGTTCATTTCTTCTCTTTGCCGCCTCTATAAAAATCTTCAGATTCTCTTTTACTTTATTCTGTCCAATATATTCATCCAGATACTTTGGTCTCAGACTGTATTCGCTATTTAATTCTTCTATATCTGCTTCTGTTGAAATAATTCTGCCCACTATGTCCACCTGTATCCGTTTTTATATTAATTTCTTCAATGCTGCCTTTAATATAGCTTCTGTGTCCATCTGTCCGATATCGCCGATCTTTTTTACGGCAAGTGCTGCTTCCGAATTCGAATAGCCAAGATTTACAAGTGCAAGTATCGCATCCCTTGCTGCATTTACATCCTGTGTATTCTGTGCGATCGACTGCTCATAGGCTGCATCCATCATATCTTCCATCTTTAACTTATCTTTTAATTCCAGTATGATCCTTGATGCACCCTTGGTGCCGACACCATTTGCTTTTGATATCGTCTTTGCATCCTCTGAGATCACCGCGAGCTGAAGCTCCTGGATCGTAAGAGCTGTAAGGATCGCCATAGCGACCTTCGGGCCTACCCCGCTGATTCCGATCAGAATACGGAATACAGATAATTCCTCTTCTGAATGAAACCCATATAATGTCAATTCATCTTCTCTTATATACATATGTGTGTATACTTTAATCTGCGTTCCATATGCCGGAATGCGCTCAAGGAACTTACCGGATACGAAGATCCGATACCCCATTCCGTGGTTATCGATTACTATATAATTCTCTCCTGCACTAACAAGTGCTCCTGCAATATATGCTATCATAATGATATGTCTCCGAATTTTACTATGCCAAGTATAACACAGTTTTCTCGTTATGGAAATATCTGATTGATTTTTTGACCGCAGAGGCATATCATGAAATTATTCGATTGATTTTTTACATATAAGGATGTATTTTAAATTACTACTATAAAACTAATTTAATTTTCAATCTAAATTACATGATATATTTTACATTTGAGGTTAAACACTATGATTCAATATAGCTATACCATGCCGCTTTCTTCGGTTAACCTGAACTGGATGAAAGAAACGTCGGATCAATATCTGTTCTTCGACATCGAGACAACCGGATTAAGTGCTGCCCGATCAGATCTCTATCTGATCGGATATGGAACGATTTTAAATAATGAACAGCTTCGCATCACTTTATTATTCAATGATGATGGCTGTTCCGAACCAAAGATACTCGCTGTATTTAAAAATATATTGTCTGACTACAAATATCTTGTTACATATAACGGTGACACCTTCGATCTTCCATATATAAAGGAAAAATACAGACAGTTCCGGCAAGAGATATCCTTCGATTCAATTATCAGTATTGATGTATACCGTAAAATAAGAAAATATAAAAAGCTGCTCCGGATGGATTCAATGAAACAATCCGCCCTGGAATCTGTTATGGGAATAGAACGGGACGAATTTCACTCAGGTGGCCTTCTGATCGATACATATCATGACTACCTAAGTACAAAGGATACGCAACTACTGGATATGCTTCTGTCTCATAATAAGGATGATATCTATGGCTTGTTTTATGTATCAGGTGCACTTACCCTTACTTCTTTCTTTGATGGCGACTTTGAGATATCGGAAACCACCTGCACCGATACACAGTTTATGATCTGTATGCAGACAAGAAAACTTGCGATTCCATTTGATACCAACTGCAATGATATACATATTTCAGGCAAAGATGAAATCGTGACGATCAATATTCCGGCTATCCATGATACACTGAAATATTTTTATAAGGACTATAAGAATTATTTCTATCTGCCATTAGAACAGACTGCCATCCACAAGGATGTTGCCTGTTATGTAGAAAACGCCTATAAAGAAAAAGCCCGCCCGGAAACTGCGTACACAACAAAGTCAAGTGTATTCATCCGACAGAACAAATTTAAAATGCCTCATATATTCAAATACGAACATACCGATAAAGACGGATACATCGAACTGGATGATGCTTTCATCAATGACAGGATACAGTTAAAAGAATATCTCCTCAATATTTTAAAGCAGATCAAATAGTTCCGGGACATACTGCAAAAGCGGAAATTGCAAGAATGCGGAATAAGAGCAAGGTTATAGGCAAAATATAATATACATAAAACAGTAAAATACCCACTGATGAAATTTCAACAGTGGGTATTTTTACATTTTATAAGAAATAATCTTTGATTATTCTTCTACAGGAGCTTCTTCAACTTCCTCTGTTTCCTCCGGAGCCGGAAGTAATGCCTTTACGCTCAGGCTGATCTTCTTCTCTTCCGGTTTGAAATCAACAACCTTAGCTTCGATCTCATCACCAATCTTATATACATCTTCCGGTTTTGCAACATGATCATATGAAATCTGTGAAACATGAAGTAATGCGTCAACGCCCGGCTCTAATTCAACGAATGCACCAAAGTCAGTCATACGTGCGATCTTACCTGTTACAACTGTTCCAACAGCATATTTCTCTTCTGCATTTAACCATGGATTTGTCTCATCAAACTTTAAGCTTAACGCAATCTTGTCACCATTGATGTCCTTAATGAATGCCTTAACAGTGTCACCAACCTTGAACATCTTCTTAGGGCTTTCTACTCTGCCCCATGACATCTCTGAAATATGAAGAAGTCCATCAGCACCACCGAGGTCAATGAATGCACCGAAATCTGTTACATTCTTTACTGTACCTTCTACTGTCATGCCAACTTCAATCTTTTCGAATAATTCTTTTGCAGCTGCAGCTTTTCTCTCAACGATGAGTTTCTTTCTGTTACCAATGATTCTTCTCTTCTTAGGATTGAACTCTGTAAGCTGGAATTCGATATCCTGGTCTAAGTACTTATCAAGGTTCTTTTCATATAAGTCAGATACAAGACTTGCTGGAATGAAAATTCTTGTCTCTTCGTAAAGAACATTTAAACCACCATTTACAACCTGAACAACCTTACCTGTAAGGATATCACCATTATTAAATGCTTCTTCTAATTTCTCGTTTACTTTCTCTGCTGCAACTCTCTTGTATGAAAGAGCAACCTGTCCTTCGCCATCATTTGTCTTGATAACCTTAACAGTGATTGGATCCCCAACTTTTACCAACTCTGTTAAATCAGCGTTTGGAGTATTTGTATATTCATTTCTGGTAATGATACCATCTGACTTATACTTGATATCAACTACGATCTCATCCGGCTTAACACCGATAATTGTTCCATCGATAATCTCTCCCTGTCTGATTGACGCCTTGCTTTCATCATTTTCTAACATCTGTTCAAAACTTAACTCTGCCATGCTACTATGAACCTCCTTAATAATATAATTTGGGGTAGATGCCCCCGCAGTAATACCTACCCTACTAACGGATTCAAAAGTAGTCAAATCCAAATCAACGAGTGTCTGTATATAGTAAGTATTCTCACATTCTTGTTTACTAATATCATATAGCTTCTGAGTATTAGAACTATTTCGACCACCTATAACGATCATGGCATCTACAGTCTTTGCAATGTTCCTTGCTTCCGTCTGTCGAACTGCCGTTGCATTACAGATTGTCTCATGAACAAACACATTATACAATTTTTTTCGAATAATATCAACAATATCTTTAAATTTATTCTTATTAAAGGTGGTCTGTGATACTAAACTAAAGTTAATTTGCTCAAAATTCGGCTCATTTTCTATATTTTTCACCAAATCTTCTGCCTCTGAAACGCTCTGTACCGTATATGCTTTCGTCTCACACCAGCCAATAATACCCTCGACTTCCGGATGATCCCTGTTACCAACTATGATAATACGGTTTCCTTTTTTGCTCTCATCCTGTGCGATCGTATGGATTTTTTTTACAAACGGGCAGGTCGCATCTACCACGTTGACATGTCTGGCTTCCAACTGATCCATAACATCTTTCGATACTCCATGTGACCGGATAATAACCGTTGCATCTTTCTGCTGATCAAGTTCGGCAAGATCATCGATCACCAATATTCCTTTTTTTCTCAGGTCTTCGATCACTTCTTCATTATGAATGATCGGACCATAAGTATATACATGCTGTTTCCCTGCTTCTTTATACGCTGTATCAACGGCTCGCTGTACACCAAAACAGAATCCTGCCGACTTTGCTAATATAATTTCCATATTTTGTCCATACTCCGGTTTTATTTTTCTGCAATGCTGATGATCTTAGCTACAACCTCATCGATACTCATATCTGAACTGTCAAGATATACAGCATCCTCTGCCTGCTTCAGTGGTGCAATCGGACGTTCCATGTCTTGTTTGTCCCTTGTGATAATGTCTGTTTCGATTTTATTGATATCCGGTGTTTCTCCCTTGGCTGTCAGTTCATCATATCTTCTCTTTGCACGAACTGCGGAAGAAGCGGTCAGATAGATTTTTACTTCTGCATTTGGAAGAATGTTTGTACCGATATCTCGTCCATCCATAACGACATCATTTTCTCTTGCAAGCTTTCTCTGAAGATCTAACAGCTTTTCTCTTACACATGGGATTGCAGATGATCTGGATGCCATGTTACCCACCTCTTCTTTTCTGAGACTTCCGGTTACATTCTCGCCATTCAGATATACCTGCTGTGCATGATCTTCATAACAGATTGTGATCTCGATCCCTGCGATCTCTTCGGCCACTGCATCTGCATCCGTTACATCTGTCTTTGCATTCAATAATGCAAGTGCAACTGCACGATACATCGCTCCGGTATCTACATAGATATATCCGAGTTTTCCTGCTACCAATTTTGCTATTGTACTTTTCCCTGCTCCTGCAGGTCCGTCAATTGCTATATTCATTTTTTCTCTCCTTTTATCCATTTACTTTAGTTACTACCTTCTGAACATGCAAGTCCCGCCAGATATCCGGTTGACCATGCGATCTGCAGATTAAATCCACCTGTCAGTGCATCTACATCCAAAACCTCGCCTGCAAAATACAGATGATCTACAAGTTTTGATTGCATTGTTGACGGAACAACCTCCTTTACGTTGACGCCGCCTTTTGTAATGATTGCCTCTTCAAAACCGCGAAGTCCCCGGAACGAAAGTGTAAACTGTTTGAGTACGGTTACTAAATTCTTTCGTTCTTCCTTTGTGATTGAATTCACCTTCTTATACGGATCGATTCCTGAACGTTTTATGACTACATCGATCAGTTTGACCGGAAGCAGATCACCAAGTGAATTATGAAAATCTTTATTAGCATATTTGCTAAAATCCCGAAGGATACGATCATCCAGCATTTCTTCTGTCATCGCAGGCTTCAGATCGATATACATGCTTAAATCCTTATCCAGATATTTATGAAGATATGCCGATGCCTTTATTACCAGAGGACCGCTGATGCCAAAATGTGTAAACAACAGCTCTCCCTGTTCTTCAAACAGACACTTCTTTCCACATTTAATCACAAGCTCTACATTTTTTAACGATAGTCCCATAAGTTCTTTGCAGAATTCATCCTTTAATTCAAATGGAACAAGTGATGGTAAAAGCTCTTTGATCGTGTGCCCTGCGCTCTCGGCAAACCGATATCCGTCTCCGGTTGATCCGGTAAGCGGATACGATATCCCGCCGGTTGTTATGACGACTGCATCTCCATACACATCTTTCTTTCCATGTGCCGTCTTGATCTGTACGCCTTTTACTACCTGATCTTCTATAATAAGCTTCTGAACTTCCGTCTGTAGTTCTACTATGATCTCCTGATTTCGGTTTAATTTCGTTTTTAATACTCCGATCACGTCAGATGAATGATCGCTGACCGGAAATACACGATCTCCGCGTTCTACCTTTGTCTTTAGTCCAAGTTTCTCAAAGAAATCAATCGTCATCTGATTATCAAAGGTATAAAACGGACTGTACATGAATTTACTGTTTGTTGTCACCGACTGAAAAAAGCGGTCTGCATCCCCTGCATTTGTCAGGTTGCATCTCCCCTTACCTGTAATGAATAACTTCTTTCCAAGGCGATCATTCTTTTCAAATAATACAACCTCGCAGCCATTTTCCGCAGCTGTGATCGCAGCCATCATGCCGGCCGCACCACCACCGACTACTATTATTTTTTTCATTGCATCATCCTCTTTAAACCTTCATTCGATATAGTCACTAACAGTCTGTAGCTTTCTTTTAACTGTAGCTCCGGGGTGATATGGTCAATCGAACGTCCGTCTTCCTTTACCAGAATGATATTCATATTATAACTTCTTCTGAAATCAAGTTCTTTTAATGTCTTGCCGACCCATTCCGGTCGAACCGAGATCTCTGCTACATTGATGTTATCCGAAATCTCAAAGAATTCCAGAAAATTGCTACATAAGAGCTTTTTTGCAACATTAATTCCGGCATCCTTTTCCGGATAGATAACTTTATCCGCTCCGATCTTGGACAGGATCTTTGCTGCTTCATCGTTATTCGATTTAGCAAGAATATATGGAACACCCAGTTCTTTTGCTGTTATGATCGTCATTGCACTGGCTTCCAGATTATCACCCATTGCAACTACAACACCATCCATATTCTCAAGTCCTGCTTCTTTCAGACTCTCTGTCTCGCATACATTGATCGTCACCGCACAGGTAACCTGTGATGAAATCCGCTTCACACATTCAGGATTACTGTCGATCGCCAGAACCTGCGCACCGGATTCCATCAAAGTGAGGGCAACATTTGTTCCAAATCGCCCAAGCCCTACTACCGCAAATGATTTTTTCATACTTTCCTCCTTATCCAACGATCACATCTTCTTCCGGATAATGAAGAAGCCGATGTTTTCCGTTCTGTGTATTAAATGCTACCACCATAGATATCGGTCCAACTCGTCCGATATACATACAGATCATAATGATGATCTGTCCTGCCGTATTCAAAACAGGCGTCAGATTTCTGGATAATCCAACTGTACAGACAGCACTTGCAACCTCAAACAAGGCATCCAGCAGATTCACATCATTGGTCGCCATCAATAATATCGTCATTATAAATATTGTACTCATACTTAAGAATACAATTGCAACTGCTTTTTTTACAACGGATACCGGAATATTTCTCTTGAAGACCTCCGTATCCTCATGATTTCTGATCATGGCAGCAAATGTAAAGAAAATAACTGCAATGGTTACGGTCTTCATTCCTCCAGCTGTTCCAACCGGCGAACCGCCGATCATCATAAGTAACGCCCCGAAGAAAGCCGTTACCGGTCGAAGTGCTGCCTGTGGTACAGCCGCAAATCCTGCCGTACGAAGTGTTACCGACTGAAAAAAAGCATTTAATATCCGGTCTTTTTCGGATAAATTACCAAGAGTGTCCGGATTAGAGCGTTCAAGGAAATAGATAACAACTGTACCACCGATCAATAACAGCAATGTCATAAAAATTGCGATCTTCGTCTGTAAATGAACACCATTCCATGCCGACCGGATACTGCATTTCTTTGTACGGATTCTTCGAAACGCTTCAACCGTATCCCACCATACAATAAATCCGATTCCACCCATAATGATCAGAAAAGAAGTATTCAGCATCATCAAAAGATTGGAATGGTAAGGAATCAAACTGTCCGCACCCATAATGTCGAGACCGGCATTACAAAATGCTGAAACGGCATGAAATACTGAAAACCAGATTCCCTTTAATAATCCGTATTCTCTGCAATAATAAAAACTGTAAATAAATGCTCCAATTCCTTCGATCAGAAACGTTCCCTTTATTACTTTTATCGTAAACTTCAAAAGTCCTTGCTTACTGTTCAGATTAAATGCATCCTGCAACAGCATTGTACTTTTCAAGGTTATCTTCATTCTGAATAACAACATAAACAGTGTGATGATCGAAACGATTCCGAGTCCGCCGATCTGGATCAAAATTAATATCACACCTTTACCAAACAAACTCCAATAGGAAAATGTATCGACAACCACCAGCCCTGTCACACATACGGATGTCGTCGATGTAAACGCAGCCGTCAGGAGATCTGTCCATGTTCCGTTTGCAGATGCAATCGGCAATGATAATAATATCGTTCCTACAATAACTGTGATAAGAAAGCCCAATGCTATAATTCTTGTTGTTGTAAGATAATTTCGGTTCACATATTTCTTCTTATTCATGATATTTCCCTAGACCTCTACTCAAAACAATCCCCTGCCTCTGCTATATCTGACAGATAACAAAATTCATGATATAAACATGGGAAGATACAGACCGGATACCACCAGTCTGCTCTTCCCATAGTATACCTGCATATGCCATTTTTCAAACGACATAACACTTTATAATCTTATACCGGATATGCCTTATCCTCTTTGTTTACAAGTGTTGCATCAACCTTTGTCTTCTTTGCTTCTCTTAACTTGAAGAAATCAACAGCAACCTGTGGGAACAATGCATATGTTAATACATCTTCATCCTGTTCCTTGTACTGAATCATTTCCTTCTCGATCTTACCAAGCTCGTTTTCAAGAAGATCAGCAGGACGACATGTGATAGGCTCCTGATCACCGATTACTTTCTTTCTAACTTCCGGATCAACAGGCTTTACAGACTGACCATACTCGCCGGCAACCAGTGCTTTTGCCTCTTTTGTACACATCTTGTATCTCTCGCCTGTAACAACATTTAATACAGCCTGAGTACCAACGATCTGGCTGGATGGAGTAACAAGAGGTGGTTCACCGAAGTCTTTACGAACTCTAGGGACTTCTTCCAGAACCTGTTCGAACTTATCTTCTGCGTTCATTTCCTTTAACTGTGATACAAGGTTTGATAACATACCACCCGGTACCTGATATAATAATGTCTTAACATTAACACCAAGAACCTTTGGATTCAGAAGGCCGGACTTAATCCACTCTTCTCTTAATGGTCTGAAGTAATCAGCGATCTCAGCGAGAAGGTTCTGATCAAATCCAGGATCATATGGTGTGCCTTCAAATGTCTTAGCCATAACTTCTGTTGCAGGCTGGCTTGTACCAAGTGCTAATGGTGAAATTGCTGTATCGATGATATCACATCCTGCTTCAACAGCCTTCATATATGTCATGGAAGCAACACCTGATGTATAATGTGTATGAAGCTGGATTGGAAGGGAAGAACCTTCCTTTAATGCCTGAACAAGCTCGGTTGCCTTATATGGAACAAGAAGACCTGCCATATCCTTGATACAGATAGAATCTGCACCCATATCCTCAATTCTCTTAGCCATATCTTTCCAGTAATCAAGTGTATAAGCATCACCTAATGTATAGGAAAGTGCAACCTGTGCATGACCTTTTTCCTTATTACATGCCTTAACAGCAGTTTCAAGGTTTCTGATATCATTTAAGCAGTCGAAAATTCTGATAATATCAATACCATTTGCGATTGACTTCTGAACAAAATACTCAACCACATCATCTGCATAATGACGGTAACCAAGAATGTTCTGGCCTCTGAATAACATCTGAAGCTTTGTATTCTTAAAACCATCTCTTAATTTTCTAAGTCTCTCCCATGGATCTTCCTTAAGGAATCTGAGACATGCATCGAATGTAGCACCACCCCAGCACTCAACAGAATGATATCCAACCTTATCCATCTTATCGATGATTGGAAGCATCTGTTCTGTTGTCATACGGGTAGCGATCAGTGACTGATGCGCATCACGTAATACAGTTTCGGTAATCTTAACCGGTTTCTTTTCTGCCATTTCGAACCTCCTGAATATATTCTCATATGATTATGATCATTACTGTACATTAAAGATTGCAAGGAATGTTCCTGCTGCAACTGCTGTACCGATAACACCTGCAACATTTGGTCCCATTGCATTCATCAGAAGGAAGTTCGTAGGATCATACTGGGAACCTACCTTCTGAGAAACTCTGGCTGCCATAGGTACGGCAGATACACCGGCTGAACCGATCAGCGGATTAACCTTACCCTTTGTTACCAGGCACATTAACTTACCAAATAATACACCGGCTGCTGTACCGAATGCAAATGCGATCAGACCAAGTAATACGATCTTTAAAGTACTGATCTTTAAGAAAGCTTCTGCACTTGTACTTGCACCAACAGATGTACCAAGTAAGATAACTACGATATACATCATAGCATTGGATGCTGTCTCTGTAAGCTGTTTTACAACACCACACTCACGGAACAGGTTACCTAACATCAGCATACCAACCAGTGGTGCTGTTGTAGGAAGGATCAGAACAACTACGACTGTAACGATAATTGGGAAAAGGATCTTTTCCAGCTTGGTTACAGGACGAAGCTGTGGCATTCTGACCAGACGCTCTTTCTTTGTTGTAAGTGCTTTCATAATAGGTGGCTGGATGATCGGAACCAGTGACATATAAGAATATGCTGCTACTGCGATTGGTCCAAGTAATGTACCACCCATTCCAAGTTTACCGGCAAGGAAGATAGATGTAGGACCATCTGCACCACCGATAATAGAAATAGCTGCTGCTTCCTTACCATTGAATCCCATCAGGAAAGCAAGGAAATATGCGCCGTAGATACCGAACTGTGCTGCAGCTCCAAGAAGAAAGCTTGCAGGGTTTGCGATCAACGGGCCAAAATCTGTCATGGCACCTACACCCATGAAGATCAGTGAAGGAAGAATACTCCATTCATCCAACATGTAGAAGTAATGTAATAATCCGCCTTCTGCCATTATATCTGGAAACATGTTAACAAGTAACATACCAAATGAGATTGGTACCAGAAGAAGTGGCTCAAAACCAAACTTAATTGCAAGGAACATGAAAACGAACGCTACAAGGATCATAACGTAATTTTTCCAGTCAAGACTTGCAAAACCTGTCTGATTTGCTAAATTTGACAATACGTCAACTATACTACTCATTTAGTCGTTCCTCCTATCAGATTTATACAAGTACAGCATTAGTTCAGAGTTGCTAATGTATCTCCTGCTTCAACAGTTGCACCTGATGCAACGTCGATGCTTGCTACTGTACCATCTTCCGGAGCAACAACTTCGTTTTCCATCTTCATAGCTTCAAGGATCAGAATAACCTGTCCCTTCTTAACTGCATCACCAACATTTGCCTTAACATCAAGGATCTTGCCAGGCATCGGAGAAGCAACCTTAATGGAACCTGCGCCTGCTGACTTAGCTGCCGGTGCTGGTGCCGGTGCTGCCGCTGGTGCCGGTGCTGCTACAGGAGCTGCTGCAACTGGTGCTGCTACAGGGGCAACGCCACCTGCTAATTCTTCAACTGAAACATCATATGATGTACCATTTACTGTAATTCTATAATTCTTCATCGATATATCCTCCTATTATTATCTCTTAATACGTCTGATCGGACGTGTCACAAGCTTATCTTTGCTTGGATACGTTGTATATGCATTCTGTCCTGCTGATGCAGCAGCAACTGCGGCTGTGATAACTGCAACCAGTTCAGAATCATTCATTACGCTTTCACCTGTTTCTGTCTTAACGATGTCAACAATCTGTCCTGCCGGTGCAGATCCTGCATCTTCTTCCTTTGTCTCAGCAACAGGCTCTGCCTTAGCTGCTTCTTCTGCTTTTTTAGCTGCCTTCTTGGCTGCTTTTGCTTCTTTATCAAAGAAGCCGGGAACAAATTTTAACAGATAGATGATAAATGATATAAAGATAAGAACAACGAATACAGTTGCCATACCGATCAGGGTGTTGGTTCCGGCTGCCTTCATCTTATCTTCAAATGTCATGTTTGCTGCAATCTCAACATCAGTTGACTTATATGGGTACATACCCTGTGAAGAAAGGGCTTCATCAGCCTGCTCTTCACTGTAACCATACTGATTCATTAACTGATATCTCTGTAAGTTATATGTTGCACTGTTGTCTACAAATGTTACCTTGATCAACGCTTCTTTTTCTGTACAGTCAGCATAAAGAGTAACGATTACATTTCCTTCTGTCTCTGTAATCTTGTATTCACCTGTAAAATCTTTAAACTCACCGCACTCATCACCGATATTACGGAATGACTTGACTGCTTCTATCTCATTTTCAGAAACCCCTGCATCCTCGCCTGCTTCTATAACATAGTTATAGGTCTCATCTGCGCTTGCATATTTCTGATATGTCTCACAGGCATCTTTTGCTACCTGAGCGATCTCCTGATCGTTATAAGCAAATTTTACTCCGTTATCATCAGAAGCACTACATCCGGCAAACATAAAAGTAACAGCTAACATAGAAACTATTAATAATAATTTTTTCTTCATTTAGTTGTCACTCCTTTTATATAGTACCGTGTTTCTTATAAGGTCTCATCTCTTCCTTTGAAAGGAGCATCTGGATCGCTGCGATCACTCTCTTTCTTGTAGCATCAGGCTCGATGATATCATCGATATATCCTCTGGATGCTGCCGAAGCTGCTCCTGAAAGAGCTGCAACATATTCTGCTTTCTTCTCCTTGATGAAGGCAAGCTTGTCGTCTGCTGCTGCAAGTTCATCTTCATACATGATCTTAACTGCCATCTCAGGATCCATAGTACCGATCACTGCATCCGGCCATGCATATACCATATCAGCTCCGATTGCCTTGGAGTTCATAACCGTATATGCTGTTCCATAGGCCTTGTCCATAACAACCGTAACCTTTGGAACTGTTGCATCTGCATATGCATTTGTAAGTTTTGCAAGAGCCTTTGAGATGGTCTTCTCTTCTTCAACTGTTGCAGCAAAACCTGTTACATTTACAAGTGTAAGAACAGGAATGTTAAATGCATCACAGAAATCTACAAATTCTTCTGCTTTATATGCACCCGCTGTTGTGATCGTATCTTCCTGATTACCAACACATCCAACTGTGATACCATCCATACGGATCAGAGCTGTAACAACATCTCCTGCATATTCCTTCTTCATCTCAAGCACAAGAGAATCATCGGCAATATTCTGGATCACTGCTCTTGGATCGTTCTTGTAAGAATCAAGATTTGGGATAATTCTGTTTGGATTGTCATTTGCAGAAGCTTCCTTGTCGTCCAGATTACAGCTTGGAAGAACCTCAACCAATGCACGGATCATACCAAGTAATTCTTCTTCTGTCTCAAATACACCATCTACATTTGCTGTATTCTCACTTACATAATCAGCTGCGGAAGTATCTAACTTTGTAATATTGTTCTCTGCTAAAGCGTTTGGAGAATTTACAAATAACTTTGCACCTTCCTTTGTCATGAAAGTGAAGTCTGATAATGATGGAACAAGGGAAGCACCGCCGCCACATGCACCAAAAACAGCTGTGATCTGAGGAATAACACCTGAAGCCATAACCTGCTTGCCATATACTTCACCAAATGCATTCAGTGCATCTGTAGCTTCCTGAAGTCTGAGTCCTGCACAGTCGATCATACCGATGACAGGTGCACCCATCTTCATAGCCATATCATAAATTTTTGCAATCTTCTTAGCATGCATCTCACCAACAGAACCGCCTAAAACTTTAGCGTCCTGACTGTATACATACACTAAATTGCCATTGATAACACCATATCCGGTGATAACACCATCTTTTGGAGTATCCTTATCCTGAATGTTAAAATCAGTATTTCTTGCTTTCACATAAGCACCGATTTCAACAAAGCTTGCGTCATCAAGCAATGCATTAATTCTATCGCTTGCTGACAGGGTGAGTTTGTTGCTCATTTCTAGTCCTCCATTAAATTTATTTTTAGGAGTTACATAAAAGTAATTCCAAATTTATGCCGATTTTATTGTAAAGCCTTTACGAATTTATTTCAAGTAAAATTATCATTACGACACAGTTTTTTCAGCACTTTTTAACAATCGAACATCCCTGCTATTTTTACTTAAAAAACAAAAGGGGAAAGTGGAAGTAATTGTCAGAAAATACCCCATTTTCCCCATAATTGTCTATTTTGTGGTTAGTTGTTCATAACTATACAGCTTTTAACTTTATATTAATCCTTCAGGACATTTTTGTTTGATACCAGATAATCGATCAGTGAAATGACCGTTAATACAAGTGCAGCGTAGATCAGCACCTGTTCGATTACAAATATCACTTTTCCACCAAGATTACCGATCAGGAAACAAACCATGACCATCTGGACAACAGTCTTTAATTTGCCCCAGATACCAGCCGCAATAACAACACCCTTTTCTGCTGCAATCAGCCGGAATCCGCTAATGATAAATTCTCTCGCAATGATGATAATAACGATCCATGCAGGAATCCGTCCCTGATCGACCAGTGCGATCATTGCAGAACATACCAGAAGCTTGTCTGCTAACGGATCCATGAATTTTCCAAATGTTGTGACCAGATTACATCTTCTTGCGATCTGTCCATCTAATGTATCCGTGATCGCTGCAGCGATAAAGATACCAAGCGCAATCCATTTGGCTGCTGCAAAATCAAGATACATAAACACAACAAAAAATGGAATCATTATAACTCTCAATATTGTTAATTTGTTTGGTAAATTCATTCTATCATCTCCCCTGTCAGATCATATTCATTTGCATCTGTGATCCGAACCTGTACAAAGGTGCCGGACATCAGCTCATACGGTGCATCAACAAATACCATACCATCTACATCGGGCGCATCCCGATAAGTTCTTCCGACATATACATCGTCTTCTGCAACATAGCCTTCGATCAGTACTGTAAGACTCTTGCCAAGCAGCTCCTGATTCTTGTCGTATGATACTTCCTGCTGCAATGCCATTATATCATCCCGCCATTTTTCTGCAACCTCATTTTCAATCTGATTAGGAAATGATGCTGCCGGAGTCCCTTCCTCCGGTGAATATGTAAACACACCCAGGCGGTCAAATTCCGACTCATTCACAAACTCCATAAGCGCTTCATGATCCGCTTCTGTTTCACCGGGAAATCCTGCGATCAGCGTTGTACGGATCGCAATATCAGGAATCCGGATCCGAAGCTTTGCGATCAATTCTACAATATCCTTTTTACAGGTACGTCTTCCCATGCGTCGCAATACAGGATCTTCTGAATGCTGAATCGGTATATCAAGATAATGACAGACTTTTTCTTCCTCCGCGATCGTATCGATCAGCTCGTCTGTGATCTCCTCCGGATAGCAGTACATCAAACGTATCCACTGGATTTCCTCGATCTTGCAGAGTTCATGTAATAATTTCGGAAGTGTCTTTTCACCATACAGATCCACTCCATAGAGTGTTGTTTCCTGTGCAACAAGGATCAGTTCTTTTACTCCCTGTGCAGCAAGCTCTTTTGCAGATGCCAGAAGCTGTTCCATCGGAATACTTCTGTACTTTCCTCTGATATATGGAATCGCACAATAAGTACACATCTTGCCACAGCCTTCTGCGATCTTTAAATATGCCATTGAAGCTCCGGTTGTAACGATACGTCCACCAACTGCCTCCGGCATATAATTGATATCTGTAACAAAGGAATGTTCTTCTTCAGATCCGATTGCATCCACGATCGCGTCATAATTTGCAGCTCCGACAATTGTATCAATCTCCGGCAGTTCTGCAAGGATATCATCTTTATATCGCTGTGACAGGCAGCCGGTAACGATCAGCTTCTTTAATGATCCTGTCTTCTTCAGCTCTCCGTATTCTATTATCGTATTAATACTTTCTTCCTGCGCATCTTTGATAAATGCACAGGTATTGATAACAACTGCCTCTGCCTCATGTTCATCATTTGTGATCTCATGTCCTGCCTTATGCAGAAGTCCGAGCATTACCTCACTGTCCACAAGGTTCTTATCGCAGCCCAATGATACCATCAATACTTTCATATATGTTCTTTCCTCAGGTTATTTTATATTGATCGAATCTACACAGTTATGCATAAGCATTGCGATCGTCATAGGACCAACTCCGCCCGGTACAGGTGTAATTGCTCCTGCAACTTTGCTTGCTGATTCAAAATCAACGTCACCACATAATTTGTTATTCTCGTCTCTGTGTATTCCGACATCGATCACTGTTGCACCCTCTTTGATATAGGATGCATCGATCATCTTCGGTCTGCCGATCGCAACTACAAGAATATCTGCGCGCTTACATACCTCTTTCAGATCCTTTGTCTTTGAATGACAGATCGTAACCGTTCCATTCTCGCGTAATAACAGCATTGCCATAGGCTTGCCTACGATATTGCTTCTGCCAATCACAACACATTCTTTTCCTGCGATCTCGATTCCGGAACGCTTTAAGAGCTGGATCACACCAGCCGGTGTGCAGGATACAAATCCAGGCTGACCGATACTTAATGCTCCGACGCTCATCGGATGGAAGCCATCAACATCCTTTAATGGTGAGATTGCTTTGATGATCTTGTCCTCATCGATATGTTTTGGAACCGGAAGCTGTACCAGAATTCCATTTACAGCATCGTCCTTATTCAATTTATCGATCAGCTCTAACAGTTCTTTCTCCGTTGTCTCTTCCGGAAGCTCATAAGACAAAGAATCAATACCGATATAAGCACATGCCTTTTTCTTATTGCCGACATATACGGAAGATGCCGGATCATTCCCTACCTGAATAACTGCCAGACAAATCTTTATACCTTTTGCCGAAAGCTCTGCTACCTGTTCCTTTAATTCATCTTTTATCTGTTTTGATATTGCTTTTCCATCAATCAGTTGAACCATATTCAATTTATTCCTCCTTAGAATAATCCGCAGATTACACCGTCATCATTTACACTGATATTTTCAGCGGCCGGTACCTTAGGCAGACCAGGCATTGTCATGATTGTTCCTGTGATTGCAACCACAAAGCCGGCACCTGCACTGACATATACTTCACGGATATTAATATCAAATCCTTCCGGTCTTCCAAGCTTCTTCGGATCATCCGAAAGTGAATACTGATTCTTTGCCATACATACAGGGAAGTTTCCAAATCCCATTTCTTCAATCTTAGCGATCGCACGATCTGCTTCCGGACTGTATGTTACATTTGCTGCACCATAAATCTCTGTTGCAATGCATGAGATCTTTTCTTTAATTGACAACTCATCTTTATATAAAACTTTAAAATCACTCTTTTTGTTCTCAAGTGTATTTAATACTGCATTTGCAAGCTCGATACCGCCTTCGCCGCCTTTTTCCCATACATTTGCAAGAGCGAAATCACAGTTTCTGTCCTTACAGAATTTCTCCACAAACGCAAGTTCCGCATCTGTGTCTGTGATGAAACGGTTTAAAGTAACGACAACAGGAACCTGATACTTCTGAAGATTCTCGATGTGCTTTTCAAGGTTTACGATACCTTTCTTTAATGCTTCCAGATTCTCCTGACCAAGCTCTGTCTTCGGTACACCGCCGTTGTACTTCAATGCCTTTACGGTCGCAACCAGAACAACTGCATCCGGCTTCAGTCCGTTCATACGGCACTTGATATCAAAGAACTTCTCTGCACCAAGATCTGCTCCGAATCCAGCCTCTGTAATTACATAGTCTGCCAGCTTTAATGCTGTCTTTGTTGCGATTACACTGTTACAGCCATGTGCGATATTTGCAAATGGTCCACCATGCACAAGTGCAGGTGTATGCTCCAACGTCTGGATCATATTCGGCTTGATCGCATCCTTTAATAGTGCAGCCATAGCACCAACCGCTTTCAGATCCTTTGCTGTTACAGGCTCGTTCTGATAATTATATGCAACAATGATCCTACCAAGTCTTTCCTTCAAATCATTGAAATCCGCTGCCAGACAAAGGATCGCCATGATCTCTGATGCAACTGTGATCACAAAGCCATCTTCTCTCGGTACACCGTCTACACGCTTTCCAAGTCCGATCACAGTATGACGCAGTGCACGGTCATTCATATCCATACATCTTTTAAATACAATACGGTTCACATCAATGCCGAGTGCATTTCCCTGATGAATATGGTTATCCATCATTGCTGCAAGCAGATTGTTTGCAGATGTGATCGCATGGAAATCACCCGTAAAATGAAGATTCAGATCCTCCATCGGTACTACCTGTGCATATCCGCCGCCGGCAGCACCGCCCTTGATACCAAAGCACGGACCAAGTGATGGTTCACGAAGTGCGATAACCGCTTTCTTATTCAGTCTTCCCATAGCTTCACCAAGTCCGACTGTGATCGTTGTTTTTCCTTCTCCTGCCGGAGTCGGATTGATCGCTGTAACTAAGATCAGCTTACCATTCTCATTTTTCTGTACGGAAGCGATAAGCTCATCTGACAACTTTGCTTTATATTTGCCATACATCTCGATATCATCTTCTTTGATGTCAAGCTTTGCCGCAACCTCCTTTATATTCTTCATCTCTGCCTGCTGTGCAATTTCGATGTCGTTTAACATTTAATATGTCCTCCCTGAGTGTAATTTTATCCTATATCAGGTAAAATCTGCCTATGCACGCTATATCCCTTCACCGGCATTTTCCCTGTATAAATATCATTTGAATCTGTATTATAGATTATTATCTATATATTCGTCAAATTCTTCCTGCGTCATAAGTATCTTTCTTGCCTTTGTGCCCTCCTCCGGGCCTACAACCCCGGCACCTGCAAGCTGATCCATGATACGTGCCGCACGGTTAAAGCCAATCTTAAACGCGCGCTGCAGCATTCCGATCGAGGCCTTTTCTTTATCAATGATAAAGCGTCCGGCTTCTACAAAATAATCATCCTTATCACTTCCACCGCTCATACCGGGTGCACCGGCCGCTCCGGTCTGTGTAATAGACTTAGATATATCATCATCATAAGTTCCGACACCGTTCTGTTTCTTCAGATACTCCACAACGGCTGACACTTCTTCATCCGAAACAAAAGCTCCCTGCACACGAACCGGTTTGGGATAACCGGTCGGATAGAATAACATATCACCCTTACCAAGAAGCTTCTCTGCACCATTCATATCTAAGATGGTTCTGGAATCTACACCGGATGATACAGCAAATGCAATTCTCGACGGAACATTTGCCTTGATCAGACCGGTAATAACATCTACCGATGGGCGCTGAGTTGCTATAACCAGATGGATACCTGCCGCTCTGGCAAGCTGTGACAGACGGACAATCGCATCTTCCACTTCTCCGTGAGCAACCATCATCAGATCGGCAAGCTCGTCCACGATCACAACGATCGTCGGCATCTTCTTTAGCTTCTCATCATCTACTGATCCGGAAGCAAGTGCCTGTTCTACTTTGTCATTATATCCCTGTATATTTCTGACTCCACATTCTGCGAACATCTGATATCTTCTGGTCATTTCCTCTACTGCCCAGTTAAGTGCGCCGGATGCCTTCTTAGGATCGGTTACAACCGGGATCAGCAGATGCGGGATGCCATTATAACAGGCAAGCTCAACCATCTTCGGATCGATCATGATCAGTTTTACTTCTTCCGGTTTTGCCTTATATAAGATACTCATGATCAGCGTATTGATACAGACCGATTTACCGGAACCTGTCGCACCGGCGATCAGAAGGTGCGGCATCTTGGCAATATCCGTAACGATAACCTGTCCACTGATATCTTTACCGACTGCAAACGCGATCTTAGATTTGGAATTCTTGAAATTATCCGATTCCACCAGTTCACGGAATGCAACGATTGAATTTTCTTTGTTTGGCACTTCGATTCCGATTGCTGCCTTACCGGGGATCGGGGCTTCGATACGAATATCCGCAGCTGCAAGATTTAACTTAATATCATCGGCAAGACCAAGGATCTTACTGACCTTCACGCCCTGCTCCGGCTGCATCTCAAACCGGGTAACCGCCGGTCCGCAGCTATAATTTGTGATCGTAACATTAACACCGAAGTTTTCCAATGTATTCTTCAGCTTGATCGCTGTAGAGCGTACCTGTGCATCCCGGTTCGCATTGTGATTCTTCGGCGGCTGTGCCAGAAGATTGGGTCCCGGAAATTTATACTTCGCTCCCTCTTTATAGTTCTTCTGTCCGGGCTTGTCTGCCGCCGGTGCAGGCTTCTTCACCGTCTGAGAGTTCTCTGCCTTTCCTGTCACACTGGAAAATGCAGAATCCATATCCGGATCATAATCATCCGGTATCACACTGACAACCTCCGGATGCTCATTTCCATTGATCGCACCGGAAAGAACATCTTCCTCATCATCAAATTCAGCATCAAAAATGTCTTTTGTCTGCTGAACAGGAATCTCCTGTGTATCACCCATAGGAACTGCCGACGAAACACCGGCTGCCGTTTTCACAGAAGCAGGCTCTGATTTTCTCCTGCTCTTTGTAACCGACGTTTTCTTCGAAAACGATACCGGTATCTGTTCTTCTCTTTCATCATGAAGTACAATCTTCTCTACATCATTATTAAATGTAAGGAAATCGTCATCCGGTACATTTATTTCATGGATCTCATCCTCATTCTCAAAGAAGTCTTTCGCTTTACCCTTATGTTTTTCATCGCTTTCATAAACTTTCAGATTCTCAAGCCTTACCTGATTGTTTGCAGACTTTTTCTTATTCTTCTTGACCGGTCTGTGTTCCTGCTCCGGTTCTTCATACTCTTCTTCCCTGTAAAAACTGTTGATCAGATTCTTAAAGGTATCAATCACAGAGATTCCTGTGATCAGAACAAACATAACAAGCGCACCAAGTATAATTACCAATGTTACACCCACAATACCGATCGTATTCCGGAAGATAAAGAACAGACCGCCACAGATAATTCCACCGCCCATATGCTCCTTATATCCATCCAGATATAACTGTTTTACCGATAAATAATCAGTTGTGAAGATCATCTGGCTGATCATCGATATGATCATCAGAACCACACCGATATAGATTACTTCATTTCTGACCTTTTTATTGCCCAAATTGGAAATAACAAATGCCGATGATATAAAAAGATACACCGGGAATATGTACTCAGCAAATCCGATCACCCCAAACAGAAACCCGGACATTGCATCGCCGACCTTTCCACATTTGCCAAAGTTAGCGATCATCAAAAATATGGAAAAAGCAAGAATGACTAAAAGGATTACTTCCAGACGTACTTCCCTGTTATCTTCTTCTATCTGCTGTTCCATCTGCTTTTTTGATGTATTGGGGTTTGATACTGTATTTGACCTTTTAGCTGTACTATTTTTCTTTCCCGTCCCATTTTTCTTTCTGGTTTCAGCCATTTTCTTCTCCCACTTACTTACTTAAATTAACGTACAAAATAATAAACAACAGATATCACACCTGCGCATAAACAATAGATGGAATATCCTTTGAATTTATTGTTCTTTACTGATTTCAGCATCACTTTGATACAAAGGAAGCCTACAACGCCCGCAACGATCATACCGCTCACATAATTCAGGATCTCTGACCCGGTAAGACTTGCTCCTGCCAGATCCGGAATCTGAAGAATACATGCTCCAAGGATTGTCGGAATCGACATGATGAATGAATATTTTACTGCAAATTCTCTGTTGAATCCACATGCCAGACCTGCTGTAATCGTAGAACCCGATCTGGAAATACCGGGAAGAGTTGCAATACCCTGCGCCAGACCGATAAATAACGAATTCTTATATGTAGCCTCTGCAGGTCCTTTATTACCCTTCTGAACACGATCAGCAATAAATAAGATCACAGATGTGATACAGAGACAAAATCCCGGAACTAATAAAGTATTTCCGGCATTTTCAATCTTGCTCTCAAACGGAAGTGCGATCACCATAGTTACAAGTGTTGATAAAATAACAAGCATTACAAATTTACGGTATTCCGTTTCAATGATCTTACGATATGGTTTCTTCTCCTTGGAAAACAGATTTGCAAAAAATCTCCCTACATTGCAGCAGGCAAGACCGATAATAGTAAATCCTTCTACAATCAGTTCAACAATATCCTTCCAATACACAATAAAGATGGCAACCAACGTACCAAAATGAAGTAGAATATCAAACATGATACCTGTATCTGTATTTACATGAAACATGTTCTTAAAAATTGCGAGATGTCCTGAGCTGCTGACGGGAAGAAACTCGGTTGCTCCCTGAATGATTCCCATAATGATTGATTCTAATAGTGACATAATTGCTCCGATCTGCTGTATGAACCAGCACTGTTTTATTATTTTTCTCTATCTATACCGTTTTTCTATGTACTGGCCAAAAGCCGTAAAAAAACGAACCATCAGCCTATTTTACTATCATTCCATCAATTTATCAAGTCATAGAGTATGTTTAATGCATCCGATACTCCTCCTATCCGGTCAATAATGCCGCATTTGACTGCTTCTTTTCCGACGAGAACCGAACCGATATCTTTGGATAATTCCTGTGTATTGAACATGATCGATCTTAATGAGTCTTCATCGATCTTGGAATGGCAGGACGTAAACTGTATGATTCGATCCTGCATCCGTTCGATATATTCGTAATTTTGTCTCACACCTAATACGGTATCAGACACTCTGAGAGGATGTACGACCATTGTTGCTGTCGGTACGATAAATGATACATCACCCGATACCGCAAGCGGCACACCGATCGAATGACTTCCTCCAAGCACCAGTGTAACAACCGGTTTGCTGATCGATGCCAGCATCTCTGCTATTGCAAGACCAGCTTCTACATCCCCGCCCACTGTATTTAATAATACGAGTACACCTTTGATGCTCTCATCATCCTGAACAACCGCAAGCTCCGGCAATACATGCTCATATTTTGTAGTCTTGGTATCAGATGGCAGACTGACATGCCCCTCAATCTCCCCGATGATATCAAGTAACAATATATTATATTTTTCTTTGTTTCCATTTATGATGATCTGACCATTTTCTACAATGAGGTCCTGTCTTTTTAATTCCTGATCCATATAAACGACTTCCTTTCTTATCGTCAGAAATGTTCCGCCTGTATAAATAGAATATCATTTTTGCTTTTCCATTCAACCATAACTTTTTTGCAAAAAAATAACAGGCAGGAAGATTTTTTCATTTCTTCCTGCCTATTGTTTGATACTTTATATGAAATTATTCATAAATTACATAACGAGTGTAATCTCATTTACATCATCCAGTTCATCAAACCGAATGTAGTTATCTTCCATTACCTTTCCATTTACAGTCATGCTCTGGCAGCCACTTTCATGTCCGTCCGGATTTGTAACATGAATATTTAACTTCTTACCACGATAGTTCTTTGTGATATCGAACTCTTTCCAGTCAGATGGTACTGCAGGCGCGATCTTAATTCCATAGAAATCAGGACGCATACCCATGATACCTTCAACACATCCAACCATACAGGTAGATGCTGTTCCTGTCAGCCAGTGAACATGGGAACGGCCTTCATAAGGACTTCCAACTGACTCCGTGAACTGACCATGGCAGTAAGGCTCTAACTTACGAACCTCGGCCTTATCATTCATAGACGCCGGTGAACTCTCGTCAAAGTATTCAAATGCACGATTACCATGTCCCATCAATGCTTCAGCAAGGATGATCCAGCCCTGTGGCTGTGAAAAGATACCTGCATTCTCCTTTGTTCCTGCATTGAACAGAAGCATTAATGCTCCGTCAAACGCATGCTCCTTATATGGCGGGAACATCAGTCTGACACCATATGGTGTATTTAATTCTCTGTGAACAGATTCCAATGCAAGCTCGCTCTGTTCTCTGGTAGCAAGGCCACTGATAACTGCCCATGACTGAGGGTTCAGCCACATGCTTGCTTCAGGATCATTCTTGGAACCGATCACCATACCGCCCTCTTTATATCCACGGATATAACGGTCATCCTCCCAGCACTTCTCCTGAATGGTGTTACCCATCTTATACTGGATCTCATTGATATAGTCAATATAATCTGCATCATCTTTTAACTCTGCAAAATACTTAATTACAGTCATTGCATAATAAAGCTGCATTGCTACAAATGTAGACTCTCCACGCTTGCCAAGTCTTAAGCAGTCGTTCCAATCCGCATGAAGTCCTGCAGGCATTCCATTGTCACCCAGACGGTTCATAGAGAAGTCGATTGCTCTCTTCAAATGCTCGTATACAGTTCCTTCATCCTTATTTGCAAATGGGATAACCTCATCTATAAAGCCGATATTACCTGACTCTGCGATATATTTGTAAATGGTCGGGAATAACCATAATGCATCATCTGCACGATATGCAGGATGTCCGGTCTCTTTTACATAAGATGGATCATCTGGTGTATCCTCATGACCAGGGTTGTGTGTGTACTTAACCAGCGGAAGTCCGCCACCATTATCTACCTGAGCGGATAACATGAAACGAATCTTTTCCAGTGCCATTTCCGGTGCAAGATGGATGATACCCTGAATATCCTGTACGGTATCTCTGTAGCCATAACCGTTTCTCAGACCACAGTATGTAAAGGATGCAGCTCTTGACCAGATAAAGGTCATAAAGCACTGATAAGAATTCCATGTATTGATCATGTTGTTAAATGACTCGCTTGGTGTCTTAACCTGGAAATTATCTAACTTGCCATGCCAGTAATCGATCAGCTCCTGAAGCTCTGCAGCGCAGGTCTTCTCATCTTCATAGGCTTTCATGATCTCATTTGCTGTAGCTTCATCCTTCATGCCAAGAATAAATGAAAATGTCTTTGATTCGCCCGGCTCAAGTGTGATCTTTGTCTGAAGTGCACCACAGGAATTCTCGTTATAATTTAATTTATTACCACAGTCACCATTGATAACAGCAATCGGATCAGCATATGTGTGATACATACCAAGGAATTCTTCTTTATCTCCACAGTAAGAAGCAACTTCACTGCCTGCAAGTCCGAAGAAACGCTTGTTTACAGCATTTCCATCCACTGAATCATTCACTACATTCTCATTGATCACCTGAAGGATTTTCTGATCTCTGTAGTAGGTTCTTGAAATAAATAATGTATACTGTAAGTTTACCTGATCCTGCTCATAGTTGCAGTCGTTTGTAAATTCACAGAAACCGATCGCAGACAGATGTCTGGTCTTATTGGATTTGTTTGTAAGAGTTACATTCCATACCTCATGTGTCTTATCCAGCGGTACATAATAAAGTACCTCAGAATGGATACCGGAATAATCTGCCATGATATTGGTATAAGCAGTTCCGTGATGACACTCGCTCTTATACTCATCCAGGCTCTTGCCTACCGGCTGCCAGGATGCTGACCAGAAATCTGAAGTATCGTCATCCCTTAAGTATACATATCTTCCAGGTTGATCAAAGCTGTTGAAGATGTAACGGATGATTCTTCCGTTTGCACCGCTCTTTTCAAAGCTGTAACCGCCTGCATTATTAGAGATGATCGCACCATAGGCAGGCGAACCAAGGTAGTTCGCCCAAGGTGCAGGAGTATCCGGTCTGTCTATTACATATTCTTTTCTGGTTTCATCAAAATGTCCGTATTTCACACACATACCCTCCCGTATAATTTTTGTATTTATTTATTTATTCTCAACATCCTTTAAGCTGAGACTGATACGTCCAGCTCTTTCATCGATCTTGATAACCTTAACAACAACATCGTCGCCTACATTTACAACGTCTTCTACCTTTGCAACTCTCTTGTCAGAAAGCTTTGAAATGTGGATCAGACCATCTTTGTTTGGTGCAAGTGAAACGATCGCACCGCAGTCAAGGATCTTAACAACCTTACCCTTGTAGTCATCACCAACAACAAGCGGCTCAACGATCATCTTGATCATGTTCATAGCCTTGTCCATGCTCTCCTGCTCAACACCGCATACAGATACATTGCCGTCATCATCGATATCGATCTTAACGCCTGTCTCCTCGATAATCGTATTGATCGTCTTTCCTCTCTGACCGATTACTTCACCGATCTTATCAGGATCGATCTTGATCTGAACGATCTTTGGAGCAAATTCATTAACATGTGTTCTTGGTGCAGGAATTGCACTGCTCATAACGCCATCCATAATGAATAATCTTGCTTCTCTTGTTCTTGCGATAGCTTCTTCTACAATCGGTCTTGTCAGTCCGTGGATCTTGATATCCATCTGGATTGCTGTGATACCCTTATAAGTACCTGTTACCTTGAAGTCCATATCTCCGAAGAAATCTTCCAGACCCTGAATATCTGTTAATACTACATAATCATCATCTGTATCGCCTGTAACCAGACCACAGGAAATACCTGCAACCATTGACTTTAATGGTACACCGGCAGCCATCAGTGACATACAGGATGCACAGGTAGATGCCATGGAAGTAGAACCATTTGACTCAAATGTCTCGGATACGGCACGGATCGCATATGGGAACTCTTCTACAGATGGTAATACAGGAAGTAATGCACGCTCAGCAAGTGCACCATGTCCGATCTCACGACGTCCCGGTCCTCTGGATACCTTTGTCTCACCTACAGAATATGATGGGAAATTATAATGATGCATATATCTCTTAGATACTACATTCTCATCTAAGCCATCGATCTTCTGGATCTCTGATAATGGAGCCAGAGTTACGATATCGCAGATCTGTGTCTGTCCACGAGTGAACATTGCAGAACCATGTACTCTAGGGATGATATCAACCTCTGCAGCAAGTGGTCTGATCTGGTTGATCGCACGTCCATCCGGTCTCTTACGATCTTTTAAGATCATCTTTCTTACTGTCTTCTTCTGATACTGATATAATGCTTCAGGAATCAGAGCAAGCCATTCTTCATTGTCAGCAAATGCTTCTTCGAATTTCTCTCTGATCTGTCTGATATTTTCTTCTCTTACCTGCTTCTCGTCTGTAAATACAGCAACTTCCATCTCAGCAGGAGTTACGATCTCTTTCATAGCTGCAAATAATTCTTCCGGAATTGCACAGCTTACATAATCATGCTTTGGCTTACCAACTTCTTCTACCATCTTGTTGATGAATTCAATGATAGAAAGGTTTACATCATGTGCCTTGTAGATTGCTTCGATCATCTTGTCCTCAGGGATCTCATTTGCACCAGCCTCGATCATGATAACCTTTGTGCTTGTAGATGCAACTGTAAGCTTCAGATCACCCTCGTCCCACTGTTTCTGGGATGGGTTAATGATGAATTCTCCATCGATCATACCAACCTGTGTCATTGCACATGGTCCGCAGAATGGAACATCTGAAATAGCTGTTGCAATTGCAGAACCAAGCATGGCAACCAGCTCCGGTCTGCACTCAGGGTCAACAGATGTAACAAGGTTGTTTAATGTAACATCATTTCTGTAATCCTTAGGGAATAACGGACGCATCGGACGGTCGATAACACGAGATGTAAGTACTGCATTCTCAGATGCTTTTCCCTCTCTCTTGTTGAATCCGCCTGGGATCTTTCCTACTGCATACATCTTCTCTTCATATTCAACGCTTAATGGGAAGAAGTCGATTCCGTCTCTTGGTTTCTCGGATGCAGTAATTGTTGATAATACAGTTGTATCACCATAATGCATAAATGCGGCGCCGTTTGCCTGTGCTGCTACTCTGCCGATATCAACACGAAGTGTCTTGCCAGCAATGTCCATAGAATAAGTCTTGAATTCTTTGCTCATTTTCTTTTCTCCTGTTTTTCTGTTATTAACCGCAGCAGGCTCGAAACAACTACAAGACGCACCTTATAGATACAGCTTGTAGAAGTCTCGAATTGCCATGCCGCAATCTCTTAAAGTTTAGCATACTCATATGTCAAATACAAGATTGAATCAAAAAAAACAGGTCAAAAAAAAACAGGTCATCCCAACATACATCGGAACAACCTGTCTTTCTTATCTGTGATGCAGAAATTATTTTCTTAAGCCAAGGCTCTCGATCAGCTTTCTGTAACGCTCAATGTCTTTGCTCTTTAAGTAAGCAAGCATGTTTCTTCTCTGACCAACCATCTTTAACAGACCACGATTTGAGTGGTGATCCTTAGGATTAGCCTTGAAGTGCTGGTTTAAGTCATTGATTCTTGCTGTAAGAAGTGCGATCTGTACTTCTGCTGAACCTGTGTCATTTGCATCCTTGCCGTACTTAGCAACGATTTCCTGTTTCTGCTCTTTTGTTATCATAATAACAATCCTCCATAATATTATACTTGGCCTGAACTGGGTAAAAGGACGGAGACTCCTTAAACTAAGTACAGGCTGACCTTTGTCAGACTACCACACTTTCAAAGGTGTGTCAACTTTAAAATCAAGGTTTTCCGTGTTTTCTGTGTTTTTCACAGCACAAATAGCATTTTTTGTTTTTCAACTGCTATATAAAAAGCATTTTCTGTTGCTTTTTGTTTTTCAACTACTATATAATAGCATCGTGATGGTATGGAGAGCAATATAAATATACTGTTCTTCCGGCATCTGACACAGATACATCAAATGCAACATGCCGTCTGTGTTTATTCTACATAAAGGAGATAACATATTATGTCAGGTTCAACATTTGGAAATAAATTCAAGATCACTACATGGGGGGAATCCCACGGAAAAGCACTCGGTGTTGTCGTTGACGGCTGTCCTGCCGGTCTTCCGCTCACCGAGGATGATATTCAGGTATACTTAAACCGCAGACGTCCGGGCTTCTCCCAGTTCTCAACGCCAAGAAAGGAATCCGATCAGATAGAGATCCTTTCCGGTGTATTCGAGGGAAAGACCACCGGCACTCCGATCTCACTGATGGTTCGGAACACCTCCCAGCGCTCCGGTGATTATGGGGATATCGCTACCTACTATCGTCCGGGACATGCTGATTATACCTTCGATCAGAAATATGGTTTTCGTGATTACCGTGGTGGTGGCCGTTCCTCCGGCAGAGAAACGATCGGCAGAGTTGCTGCCGGTGCGATCGCTGCAAAGATCTTAAAGACATTGAATATCTCATTTACAACCTATGTCTCATCGATTGGTGATATCGTATCCGACCCTGTCGACTTTGATGCAGACTATATCTCAAAGAATGAGCTGAACATGCCGGATGCAAAAAGCTACGAAGCTGCATCTGCATATCTTTCTGATATCATGGCACAAAATGATTCGATCGGTTCTACTGTCAAGTGTATCGTATCCGGTGTTCCGGCAGGTCTGGGTGATCCGGTCTTTGATAAATTAGATGCAAATCTCGCCAAAGCCCTTATGTCGATCGGTGCTGTGAAAGCGGTTGAGATCGGGGATGGCGTCATGGTATCCGAAAATACCGGTTCTTATGATAATGACGGTTTCCATATCGAAGATGGTGTTATAAATAAGAACTCGAACCATGCCGGCGGCATCCTTGGCGGAATCAGCGACGGTTCTGATCTGTTACTCACCTGCCATTTCAAGGCAACGCCATCGATAGCCAGCACGCAGAAAACGATCAACAAATCCGGTGAAAATATCGATGTATCGATCCGTGGCAGACATGACCCGATCATCGGTCCCCGTGCTGTAGTCGTTGTAGAATCTATGGCTGCGATCACGATCGTGAATGCGCTGTTTGATAATATGTCCGCAAGAATGGACAAGCTGGTGGAGTTCTATAAATAGTGGAGGGCTTTCCTCTACAGCATGGGATTCCCTACATACAACCAAACTGCCCTATACAGATAACTTGTTGCGATTTCTATTCGATGCATATGCCTGATTCGTAATACTCCTGTGTTAACTCACCTACGGATCAAACAAGCATTTGTATTTACTGGCAATATACATCGAAAAACGAAATCTTCACAATGTTATTCTATATAGGGCAGTTGTATTTTGTATATCTGGAATATTATTTTATTTCTACAAATCTTCCATTTCTTGCATCCAGTAGAATAAGCTGATCTGGAACCTGTAACTGCGCATCAATATTTGCCAAAAGCCATACAGGAATATAACAATATCCCTCCTCTGTTTCTTCTAAATAGTATGTTAGTTCTACATGATTAAATGCAATTTGCGAATATGACGCACCATGCTTTTTGATGTATTCCGGCAAGCCATTTTTCAAGGCTTCCATAATCTCATCCCACGTTAAAAGCTGTTCCACTTTTTTCGCTTTTTCATCCTGTTTCACCGGCATTACACAACCAATGCCAACCACACCTTTCGAAGATATTACAATGCGTAATATTGAACCATTTGTCATAATGCTTGATTGGCTGTCATTTCTGTTGTCATATTGGCCTGCTATACTTTCTACATAATACAAATCTGACACAAAAGGAGTAACTTGTTCAATTTTCGGAAGAAATGTTATAGAATATCCATCACACAAAAGTACTTCTTCCTCTGTTTCACCCTTTATATAGGATACACAAAATGGTTCTACACATCCCGTATCAACAGGCAATGAGACACATGCACCAGCATAGCCCAAAGCGGTATCTATCGCTTCCTCTATTGTTTTACTACATCGATTCCCGGCTGAAAGATCTTCTTCATTTTCACTATAATTCAAAAGATCCGAATACAGCAACTCATTTTCAGACAAGATATCTGTCGGTTGAACAAATCCATATCCGTTATCAATCTCAAAAAATTTCTCCATTGAATTCTCCGGATACAACATTAGTTCAAAGGATTCACAATAGTCTTCGTTTCCATAAAATGTAAGAAGATATTTTTGATCGTTAATCATACCAATGTACTGATCCGCCGAAAAATCAATATTCTTTTCTCTTATCTCCTGTGCAGTTTTTTTCTGTTGCTCTAGCTCCTCAATACTCGCCTGGTAATATTGTTTATAAAAGGTATCCGAAATATTTTGCTTGTTTTTGCAATATTGGATTTGTTCATCACATTCAGATATTAATGGGGTGCCATCATATATATACAGGACTGTTTCGCCAAATATTGCTTCTGAAATCTTCTTTTTGTATGATGCATCCAGTCTCTCTCTGCTGCACTTCATTGTATAAAGTTGTTCTACATCTGGAATACAGACAGACTTATCTGATATCAATATTGCTTGTAAGTCGGCATCTTCTGTTTTCATCTTGCAATCGATGCTTTGCGGTACCTTCATTTTTTTCCCTAATTCACTATTTTGAACTTCTCCCTGTATCGACATTTCCTCCTGATCCAGCACAAACATATCATCACTTTCTTTTTTTTCACAACCTGAAAGCAATATAACAATTCCGCCTATCAATAATAAATATTTTTTAATTCTTTTTTGTATCAGCAACAATCTTTCCATCCTCAATCTGTATTATACGATCAGCATGTTCTGCTATATCCATATCATGTGTTACAATTATCAAGGTCTTTCCCTGCTCATGCAGTCCTTCTAAAAGTTCCATAACCTTAATGCCTGAGTTTTTATCCAGAGAACCTGTCGGTTCATCCGCAAGTACAACAGGAGTATCCATAACCAAAGCTCTGGCAATTGCACACCGCTGTTGTTCCCCACCCGAAAGTTCACTTGGCTTTTTCTTATACAAATCCTGAATTCCAACCTGCATCAATGCGGAAAGAACTTTTTTCTTACGTTCTTTCTTCTCTATTCCCTTTGCCAAAAGCGGTACTTCGACATTTTCATATACACTATACTGATTCAATAGTGCAAATCGTTGGAATACAAAGCTCACATATTCCTTTCGAAACAAATGAAGCGCATGAGAATTCATTTTGCTAACATTCTTTTCATCATACAGATACTGACCATCTGTTGTCTGATCCATCCCACCTATGATATTTAAAAGTGTACTTTTTCCCGATCCGGATGTTCCAATAATTGCAACATATTCTCCATTTTCTATAGTCAGGTCTATCCCATTCAACGCAGGATATTCTGTCCTGCCATTTTTGTATATTTTTTTTGCTTCTTTTAATTGAATCATTTATTTTCCTCCAAGTAATTCCGCCGGAGATATTTTCTTTAACAGAATTGACGGTACAATACAGACCAAAAGAACAAGCAATATCCCTATCATTCCAATCGTCAAGATTAACCGACTGTAAATCGTATTCTTCAACATATAAAATGTCATATTCTCTACCATAATGTTCGCTGCCAGTTTACCGGCTATTACGCACGTCATAATCAGAATTGCAATGATCATTTTTTTTATATTATCGATCAATACCATCTTTATAATATCTCTATGCGATAACCCATAAGCAAGAAGTATCCCAAACTCTCTTCTCTGTGCCAATATCGTGTTAATTTCAAAGCACGACAGAATCAAACACACAATCACAGTGACATACACAAATAACCCAGTCATTTCTTTTCTTTCTGATTCCCTGCTCATATTATCCAGATATTTTTCTACACTATTGATGTAAAATTCTACATCCGGGTTCAAATTTAACGCATCCAGATAACTTTGAACATCATCAAATGAATAACCATCTTTTAATGTAAAAAAACAATTATATGTATTGTCCATTTCTGAATTTAAAATTATCAAAATGCTATAATCAAGTATTTGATAGGGTATCGCATTCTGGTCTTCCGGATACATGTTCATCAGATCATCACTATTTGGAGCTAATACACTGTTCTTCTTCAGAATCCCCTCTACAACATAAACCTCTTCTCCATGTATAAGGCGGGTTCCCGGCTGCACTTTATCTTTATAACGATACCCCAGATAGATTGGAATCGCGTCACCATATAAAGCATAATCAATCTCAGAAGGACATCTGCCTTGCAGCAGATCAATTTTCATCATATCCCACGCTCCAGCGTCTAGCCAGGTAGTTTCCAAACTTTTCCCCTGTATTGCATATCCGGGATCATAAACATTCTTTTTTTGTATATCTTGCAGTAATTTCAAGTCTTCATCTCTGTATTCCGATGCATCATATTCGATACGCCAGTCTCCGGATATTGCCAGTGAACCATTTCCCCATCCAGATGAACATGCATCTATGCCACTAAAACTTTTAACAACTTTCAAAAGATTAAAATTTGAATTATACTGAATATCTGAAGGATTCCCTTCAATACTTATGCTTCCTAATGTTTTTATTTCTTTTCGTATAGAACGCTCTACCGACTTCTTCGTATCTGTTTCAAGACTGACAAAATACACCAGAAGTCCAATTATTGTAATTCCAACAATATATAGAATAACATTAAAAAAACTTCGAATTCCTTGTTTCCATTCATTATCCAACGTGATTTTCCATAAATACCTAAGTTTCATTTATAGATCCATAATCCCTTCTGCCAGATTAATCCGACGCAACTTCATAATTATGATGAAAATTGACATATAAACAAGAACAACCGATGTTCCTGCCATAAACGCAACACCTTCATATGAAATACTATACCATACAGAATCTGTCAGCCAGACATTATATACGCTATTTGCAATAAAAACTGCAATAAATGAACAGATAAACATTGGCAGCATCTCCATAAATAATCTTCTTGCGATCATATTGCAGTTGCAACCACAGGCACGATATATTACATAATCTTTATATCTTTTTTTTGTAAACATATCAATCACCTGAATATAAACAACAATACAAAAGAATAACAATAATACATATATTATAATTAACACTTTTATTTTTTCATTCGGTGATGCAATCGAACGATCTATTACTTTTATATCAAATGTTGTATCGGATATTTTTTCAAGTTCCGAAATAAATTCATCTATTTCATTTATATCAAAACTATTTTCTGATCCAATATAAACTCCAAATATTCCCCACTTCATATTAGAAATTGAAAAAATATTATCTATAAAATTCCTGCAGAATTCCTCAAATTGATATTCTGTTTGAGGAAAATAGGCAAAACACACATCTGCCTTATCTGCAACAGGTTCATAAATTCCAACAACTTGATACTCTTCATTATTAATTTTTATGTAATAATATTCTTCTTTTTTCACCATTGTATTTATCATATCCTCAGATACAATTGCAACACGAGCTTTTTTCTCTAAATCGTCCGAACATATTGATCGTCCTTTAGTGATATTAAATGGCAATTCATCCTTCAATGAAAAAACTGCCAGTTCTGACCTTTCCTGAAGCATTCCACTAACCCGAACATTGGCATATGAATACACTGTGAACTTTCTTCCATACATTGCTTTTATAATCATTTTGGCAGTTTCAAGATGTTCCTTCTGTCTATGCTTATCTGGAACATCAATCGACATAGCTTCAAGTTCACCCGCCTGATTATATTCTGCCTTAAGATGATTCATACATACATCACACTTTGTTTCAATTCCCGCCAAATTAGAATAATTGCCATTATATAACCTTCCCTTTAACTCAGCCTGCATTTTATTAATAATATCAAAGCACTGAAAAATAATCACAAACATAAGTGTATATACGATCAAAAACAATCTAAAAAATTCTTTATCTCTTATCCTCATTTTAACTTCCTTTGATAATCTACAACCATTATATGTACATCTTCTTGTATTATATATTAATCGTGTGCATATATTTCTTTAGAATCTGCACCTTTTAATGATATTGTAACAGTAAAAACACTGTACGCATCACTAACAATTTTTGAATCAGAATAGGTTTTATTGCTTTTATCTAAATAACCTGTATCCAATCTTTTTACTTTTACATCTATACCCTGTATTTTACCAGATATCGAACCTGATGTAACTTCAGATGCATTTCCTCCCCCAAATGCTGCAGTCATGATGCATTTATCTTTTTTCTTACTATAATCATACATACGCGCCGATCCTGTTAATGTTGCAACCCCATCAGTTATAGAGTTGCTCGCCGATGTTGCCGAAACAACAAATGAGCTAAATAATGTAATACAACATGCTAATAATATTATATTTCTTTTTATCTTCTTCATTTTTCCTCCCTTTTATGCAATATAATGGTTGCAATTATAGTATTGCATATACGTATTACATATGTCAACATATATTTATATTTTCTAAATATATGTTGACATATAGTATATTAAAATTACAAAAAAAGATCTTGTAGTCGTACATAACTACAAGGTCTTTTTTATCATATCTAAAATACTGTTTTCTTTTTTATTTCTCTTTCTTATCAAGTACCAGATGCGCTGCATACAGTCCCAGTGATACAATGATGCCGCCACCAATAATGTTACCAAGTGTAACCGGCAACAGGTTATGAACAAAACCGCCAACTGTAAGTGTATCTGAAATCTGTGCTGATGTATATCCATAAAGCTCACAGGCTTTATCTACATATTTGCTGTTGCCTGATGCAATGATTCCTGCCGGAATGTAGTACATATTTGCAACACAGTGTTCGAACCCTGAGATAACGAAGATTAAAATTGGAAAAAATGCTCCAAACAGCTTACCGATCAGATCTTTCGCTGCACTGCTCATCAATACTGCGATACATACCAGAATATTACAAAGGATACCGGAAAAGATTGCTTTGCTGATATCGATATCTGCCTTACCCATGGCAACCTTGATCGTGAATGCACCAAGTGCTCCATCTGAGTAATCATATTGACCGGAAGCATATACACAAGCTGCTGTCAATATAGATCCAAGCATATTGCTGAAATACACAACGCCCCAGTTCTTTATCATCTGTAATGCTTTGATCTTATGGTCTGCAAGTGCCATTGTAAGCATACAGTTTCCAGTAAATAACTCACCGCCGGTTACAACTAACATCATAAGACCGATCGGGAAGATCACGCCGGTTAACGTTCTTGCAACACCAACGCCTGTCAGATTATGAGCTGCAAGGTTTGAACCCTCTGCTCCGATCGCAATAAACATACCTGCGAACATACCAAGCAATATCATCTTAAGCAGGCCCATGTTTGCTTTATTGATACCTGCCTTTATATTATTTTCCAGAATCTGTACCGGTGAGTAATAATTGTTCTCCATTTTTTCTTTCTCCTGTCGTCCTTCACTTTTAAACTTTTATCAACCGAAAGGATTATATTCTATTTTACAGACAAGATGCAACTATTTCCATGTATTTTTTTTCGTACAATCCATACTTTACTGCGTATTAACCTTGTATACAGCATAACCGCCCACAAATATGTTTTTTGCTATGTGCATTCAGCTTATGCCCGCGGATGTGCTTTCTGATATTCCTCTTTTAAGCGGCTCTGCTTGCTGTTCAGATAAATCTGTGTCGTTGAGATATCTGCATGTCCCAACATTTCCTGTACAGCCTTTAAATCTGCACCATTGTTTACAAGATGTGACGCAAACGAATGACGAATCATATGTGGTGTAATATCCTTATCAATTCCTGCCTTATCGGCATATACCTTGATGATCTTCCAGAAGCCTTGTCTGGTCATCGGTGTTCCCTTGCAGTTTGAGAATAAATATTCTGAATTCTTACACATATCTCCTCGAACATTCGAGATATAATTATCAAGCGCGCGCTGTGCCGAATCTTCGATTGGAATAATTCTCGACTTTCTGAGGTCATGGCATTCAATATACCCCATCTTCAGATTCACATCTGTAATCTTCAATGTAACAAGCTCCGATACACGTATTCCTGTTGCATATAACAGTTCCAACATTGCACGGTCACGGATCTCCTTTGGAGACTGGTCTCCCGGCTGGTCAAGAAGCCGGTTCACTTCCTCTATCGTTAAGATATCCGGCATTTTCTTTTCAATCTTTGGAGGTTTTATATTAACCGATGGATCATCCATTAATATCTTCTCCCGAAAAAGGAATCCAAAAAACGACTTGATCGACGCTATGCTTCTTGATACAGTTGCCATTGATTTTCCGTTTTTTTCTAAATACAGAATATAAGTGTTGATATTTGTCTCATTTATCGAACGAATATCCTCTGTTCCATTCTCCCGATAGAAATCAGAAAACTTAACCAGATCACGCCGGTAAGAAGCTACTGTATTTTCACTTGATTTCTTAATATTTTTGAGATAATCAACATATTTCTCTATGTAAATTTCCACGCATTTTTCCCCTTATTATGTAGACTAAATATCATTATAAATACAAATTTCTATAAAATCAAACATAATTTTTACAAGTAAAATCAAGGTTTTTCAGTATTTTCTTTATTTTTACCAAATCATGTGTTCCTCCAGAATTATGTATACCACATGTAGTAAAACTCTTTTCAAAAAAATTTCAGAATTTTTAACTCAAAAATACAGTTTATTAATACAATTGTAATAATAACTAATCGTTTCACCAGATTTTTTCGCCCTTGCGGCTCACGAATACCACATTTTTCCGACCCATCTACAAGAATCCAACGAATCAATCCCATATAAACCATCACCATTACACAAACTATCATACCATACAGCAGACATCCAAAAAAATATCCGCTATATGCCCGTATGGATACCGTCACTCCGATTATGCATCCCGCCAGACAGGCGAGCGCGGGCATTCTTATTTTTTCAGGAAGAATATATATAAACCAATAGCATAATATAAGCCCCAACCCACGTTTTAACACAAGCATCCCATAAACAGGCAAGCTCCACGCCATCGGTTCACCGGAAATAAATGCTGTCATATCAAATTGCGTATTTATCAGCACAGTTCCAAGGATCAGACCAATAACGTAAACATAGATAAGCAGATTCTTCTTCATTACACCCTCCCCATGCATTCAGGATACTTGTATTTTATATGTCGGAATGAAATATTATATACCCTGTCTGATCTGCTTTTTTAATACATGATTCGCATATGCATAGATTGCTATCAATGTCTTTGAATCGATGATTTTTCCATCTTCAATCATCTGCATTGTATCTTCCAGTGAGTACTTTTCAAGTTTGATAAATTCTTCCCGATCGGGCATCTGTTCCCCATGCGTCAGACCAGTTGCTATATAAACATATGTCATCTCATTGCTGGTTCCTATCGCCAGACATGTTTTTGTCACAAACATAAGCTGTTCTGCTGTATATCCTGTTTCTTCTTTTAATTCGCGTCTGATACACTGTTCCGGTGTTTCCCCTTTATCCATACAACCGGCAGGCACTTCCAATGTCATATCATCCACTGCATTTCTATATTGTCTGACAAATATCAACTGTCCATTCTCATCCACCGGCAGAACACAGCACCCGGGTATATGATCGATAAGATCATATATCACCTTCTGTCCATCCGGCAGGATCAGATAATCATTATATACATCAAATATATGTGCATGATAAGCCAATTCCTTTTTCTCTCTGATAAATCGTTCTTCCATATTTCTCTCCTTATCTAAACATCCTCTCTATAAATAACGCCTCCTGTAAATCTTCCATCCATTTATAAACAATTATATATACTTAAATCTTCTTTATAGTTAAAAACAGCCTGTGGAATTTCTTCCACAGGCTGTAAAACTTTTACTTAGCATAATCAACTACGCGAGACTCTCTAATAATATTAACCTTAATCTGACCAGGATACTCAAGCTCATTTTCAATCTGCTTTGCAATATCTCTTGCCAGTAATACCATATCGGAATCATTGACGTGTTCAGGAACAACTATTACTCGAATCTCTCTACCTGCCTGAATAGCATATGTCTTCTCCACGCCCTTGTAGGAATTTGCAATATCCTCAAGTTTCTTAAGACGTGTAGTATAGGTTTCCAGTGTTTCTCGTCTAGCACCCGGTCTTGCAGCTGAAATTGCATCAGCAGCCTGTACAAGACATGCTATCAAAGATTCTGGCTCAACATCACCGTGATGGGCTTCCACTGCATTTACAATAATCGGAGACTCTTTGTACTTTCTACATAAGTCTGCACCAATCTGTACATGGGAACCTTCCATATCATGATCGATTGATTTACCGATATCATGAAGTAATCCGGCACGTTTCGCAACCTTGACATCAACACCTATCTCTCCGGCCAATAAACCACATAAATGTGCTACCTCAATCGAATGCTTTAATGCATTCTGACCATAGCTTGTTCTAAACTTCATCTTACCAAGAAGTCTTACTAATTCAGGATGAATACCATGAATACCAACTTCCAGAGTTGCGGCTTCACCTTCTTCACGCATCATGGTTTCAACTTCCTTCTGCGCTTTTTCTACCATTTCTTCGATTCTTGCTGGATGGATTCTTCCATCAACAATCAGCTTCTCAAGTGCAATTCTTGCAACTTCCCTTCTTACCGGGTCGAAGCTGGAAAGGATAACTGCTTCCGGTGTATCATCGATGATCAAATCTACACCTGTCATTGTTTCGAGTGTACGGATATTACGTCCCTCTCGACCAATGATTCTTCCCTTCATCTCGTCATTTGGCAACTGTACCAGTGAAATTGTTGTCTCAGCAACGTGATCAACTGCACATTTCTGAATTGCAGAAACAACATACTCCTTTGCCTTCTTGTTCGCTTCTTCTTTAGCTCTGGTTTCTAATTCCTTGACCATGACTGCTGTTTCATGTTTTACTTCATCTTCAACAGTCTTTAATAAGTATTCCTTTGCTTGTTCAGAGGTTAAACCTGAAATTCTTTCCAGTTCCTGTAAACGTTTTGCCTGAAGCTCTTCCACTCTTGCTTTCTGCTTTTCGAGCTGACCTTCCTTGGATGCAAGACTTGCTTCCTTTTTCTCGATTGCTTCGGTCTTTCTGTCAATGCTTTCTTCACGTGCAAGAACTCGTTTCTCCATTCTGGAAATTTCACCACGTCTGTCCTTGACTTCTTTTTCAAGATCATTCCGTGTCTTTAAAGCATCTTCCTTAGCTTCGAGTAAGATCTCACGTTTCTTTGCTTCAGCATCTTTCTGAGCTTCATCTATAATTTCTCTTGCTGCAACTTCTGCTTTACCGATCTTTGCTTCTGCAATATTTTTTCTATATGCAATAGCGATGAACCATGTAGCTACAATACATACAACAAGGATGCAAATATAAATGATTATCCACGCAACATCACTCACAGGAGCACCTCCTTATTAAGTTTTCATTGTACACTTATACAACTATTTCAGTTTAATATTTTTTACTAATTATGTCAAGTGAAAACAAACAAAAACAACAATTTTCTGCCTCATTTTCTGTGCAAATTTTCTTATATAACCGCTGTTTCATCTCTTAAAATATCATCTACGCAGGTCGCAACCAACCTATATGGATATCCTTTTCGAAGCAGATATGCAATAACCTTATCCCTTCTGTCCTTCAATTCTGAAGCCGGACATTTCTTTTGTATCAATCTCATTACTATCTCGTGTTCGTCAGGAAGCGGATTTTCTTCAAAGGCTTCCTCAATCCATTCATCCGATATCTTCTTTGCTGATAACGCATATGTGATTTCCCTTCTGCTTTTACGATTAATATGACTTCTGACATATACAGATGCATATCTGGCATCATCTACATATTTATATTTTTTTAATTTCTCAACCGTAGTTTCAATTACTTCGTTATCATAACAAAGCTCTTGTAGCTTCTGCCTGATATCATATTCACATTTTTCTGAATATTTAATCGCCGCAATGGCTTTATCCATTGCTCTCTTAAAGAAATAATCTTTTCGGAACTGTGTAAGCTTCTCCGCATCTGTATTCTCTCCTACAATCAGCTTTAACCGCTTGATATCCGAAGCATACAATGGTCCAAACGCCTCATAATCAAGATACAGACAGAATCTTTTATCATCAATCCGTTTTAAATCCGTTACCAGCATATATAAACAGCCTTTCTATTTCTCTGTTCCTATTTCTCTGTTCCTTTTTCTTCAGCATCCTCAGATTCAACCAGACCAAGCTTCTCCCGGATCTTCTCATCTATCTCATCACAGATTGCCTGATTCTCTGCCAGAAATGCCTTCGCATTCTCACGTCCCTGTCCGATCTTATCGCCCATGTAAGCATACCATGCACCGGATTTATCAACGATATCATTTGCAACGGCAAGATCCAGTATATCACCTTCTCTGGAAATGCCCTTTCCAAACATGATATCAAATTCTGCCTCTTTAAACGGAGGAGCAACCTTATTCTTTACTACTTTAACTCTGGTACGGTTACCTACGATCTCTCCACCCATCTTCAGAGTATCGATTCTTCTGACATCCATTCGCACGGATGCGTAGAACTTCAACGCACGTCCACCGGTCGTTACCTCAGGATTACCAAATACAACACCAACCTTTTCACGTAACTGGTTGATAAAGATAACAACACAGTTCGTCTTACTGACAACAGCCGTCAGCTTACGAAGTGCCTGTGACATCAGTCTGGCATGAAGGCCCATGTGTGAATCACCCATCTCTCCATCGATCTCTGCCTTTGGAACAAGAGCCGCTACAGAGTCAACGATAATTACATCTACCGCACCGGAGCGAACCATCGTCTCTGTGATCTCAAGTGCCTGTTCACCACAATCCGGCTGCGATATATATAAATCGTCAATATTAACACCTATATTCTTCGCATATACCGGATCAAGCGCATGTTCAGCATCAATAAATCCGGCAATACCGCCTCTTTTCTGGATCTCGGCAACGATATGCAAAGCAACTGTTGTCTTACCACTGGACTCAGGTCCGAATACTTCTATAATTCTTCCTCTCGGAACTCCGCCAAGTCCAAGTGCAATATCAAGGCTTAATGATCCTGTTGGTATTACTTCTATATTCATATTGGCTGAAGAATCTCCTAACTTCATAACAGATCCTTTACCATACTGCTTCTCAATCTGTGCTAATGCAGCATCCAATGCCTTCTTCTTATCATCATCTTTTATCATCTTTCTACCTCCATAAACAAATGTTCGATTCCTGTTATTATACTACTAGCCTTTCTCTTAAATGTCAATCCTGAAAATCGAATTCACTCCTGTTTTTTCTGCAAGACTTCTTCTTATCCGTTCTGTTTAACAGCTCCCGAAATCTTCTGTTTCATCATACATGAACCCATGTGATAAAAATCGTACATCTTCACGAAAAAAAGGCCAGACTACGCCGACCATGCACATTTCAATTATACCATACTTTACAGAAAATAAAATATAAAATATAATGAAGAAAAAAAACACTTGCTTGCAAGGGATGTTTTTTTTCGAATGCATTGAATATGCGAAGCATATGAAATAATGAAGAAAAATCCACTTGCTTGCAAGGGATGTTTTTTTTCGAGTGCATTGAATATGCGAAGCATATGAAATAATGAAGAAAAAAACACGGAGGTATAATATGTCAACAGCCGGAATCATAGCAGAATACAATCCTTTTCACAACGGACATCTGTATCAGGCGGAACAGATTTGTTCCACGCTTGGATGCGAGCATATTATCTCTGTTATGAGCGGTGATTATATCCAGCGTGGTCTTCCTGCTGTTTGCAGCAAATATCTGCGTGCGGATATGGCTGTTTCAAACGGCATTGATGCTGTATTTGAACTTCCAATGGTCTTTGCGACAGCCAGTGCCGGAGATTTCGCATTTGCCGGAGTCTCCCTGCTTGAAAAACTTCATGCTGTTGATTATCTAGTCTTTGGTGCGGAATGTGATGATGTTGATCTTTTAAATACAATTGCAAATTTTCTTATAGATGAGCCTACCGAATTTTCAGATTTGATCCGACAGTACATCACAGATGGTAACAGTTATCCGGCTGCACGTGCAAAAGCATTTGCCGGCCTTTTACCGGATGCTGTTTCTGTTATTGCTGAACCAAACAATATTCTTGCGATCGAATATCTTGCCGCCTTAAAGAAATTGAATTCATCGATAAAACCATACATTATCAAACGCGAACAAGCTGCGTATAACAGCACCGATATTAATGGTACGATCTGCTCCGCTTCCGCCATTCGATCTCTTATTCAGGAAACAAATAAAGCTGAGATATCTTCAAATATTATTGATACCATAAAGAAGATCCTGCCGGATGCATCTGCCTCTTTATTTTTGTCTGAATATGGCAGATCATTCCCTGTATTTGAAAATGATCTCTCTGCTTTATTACAGTACCGGCTGTTGCAGCAAACAACCATGCCGGATACAGCCGATATGACACCTGAGCTTTATAATAAGCTCAGAAAGGCAGATACATGCAGCTGCTATCATGACATCCTTGAATCCGCAAAATCAAAAGAGATCACTCAGACACGTATCAACCGTGCGATTCTGCATTTGCTGCTTGATGTGAAGAAAACAGATATGGAACAGTTCAAGGATAAAGGCTGGAGCTTTTACGGACATATCCTTGCCCTTCGCAGAAACGGATCGGCTGTCTTAAAGAAAATAAAGAAAAATGCCGCCTTTCCTGTTTTTACAAAAACAGCAGACGGCATCAGGCAATTAGATTCTGTAGGATATAAAATGCTTTCTTATGATATAACAGCTACAAGAATTTATAATCATACAGTTTATAATAAATTCGGAAATAAGCTTCCGGATGATTTTACTGTACAGACCCCTGTAAGATAAATAATAACGTAAATCTAATCTATACCATATACAGCTGATTTACCGAGTTCCTCCTCAATCCGGATCAGCTGATTATATTTTGCAGTTCTTTCACTTCTCGCCGGAGCACCGGTTTTTATCTGCCCACAGTTCATGGCTACTGCAAGATCTGCAATAAACGTATCCTCTGTTTCTCCTGAACGATGTGATATCACAGATGAATACCCTGCTTTATGAGCTGTCTCAACTGCATCCATTGCTTCTGTCAGTGTTCCTATCTGGTTTACCTTTACAAGAATTGAATTTGCAATCCCATCTTCAATTCCGTTTAACAAACGCTTTTTATTTGTAACAAACAGATCGTCTCCTACAAGCTGTATCTGTTTTCCAAGTCTGTATGTCAGAACCTTCCATCCGTTCATATCATTTTCATCCAGTCCGTCCTCAATTGAATAAATCGGATATCTGGTAACAAGATCCTCATAAAATTGTACCATTTCCTCTGAATTTCTTCGGATCTCTTTTCCGGTCATTTTCGACTCTCCCGGGAAGATATACCGGTCAGATGCTACATCATATAATTCAGATGCAGCTGCATCCATTGCTATCTGCACATCCACGCCGGGATTATATCCGGCTTTTGCGATTGCTTCCACAAGAAGATTTAATACATCATATGTCGTTGCCAGATTCGGCGCAAAACCTCCCTCATCCCCGACACCTGTACTTAAATTTCTGATATTTAATTCTATCTTTAATGTATGATAGATTTCACAGGCAATCTCCATCGCTTCCCGAAAGGATTCTGCCCCAACTGGAGCGATCATAAACTCCTGAAAATCTACTGTATTATCGGCATGTCTTCCTCCATTTAATATATTCATCATCGGAACAGGAAGTCTTTTTGCATTAACACCTCCCAAATACCTATAAAGCGGCATTCCAAGTGCCATCGAAGCCGCCTTTGCGCAGGCCAGAGACACACTGAGCATTGCATTTGCACCATAACGTGTCTTATTATCTGTTCCATCTGCTTCTATCATGATCCTGTCGATCTCGTTCTGTCTTGAAACATCCATACCGATCAACTTATCTGCAATTCTGTTATTTACATTATTACATGCCCCATATACGCCTTGCCCCATATATCGTTTCTCTCCATCACGGAGTTCATGTGCTTCATACTGTCCAGTTGATGCACCGGACGGAACCATTGCCCGGCCTTTACATCCACATGCCAGTGTAACATCTGTTTCAACTGTCGGATTTCCTCTTGAATCAAGTATTTCTCTTGCTTTAATTTCAATTATTTCCAATCTGTTCATATGATTCTCCATTCTGCCTTTCTATCCGTACAATTATTGGCAATTTTTATTCTTTTATAGTATTCACACTTTTTATCAAAGTATTCATCTTATAACGAATCGGATTTTATATGATGTAAACAGATCGTAGAAACTCTATATGATCTTAATAAAATGTTTTTATCTGACAAAAAACTTTCCTGCAATAAAAAAATACCTGCCGGAGAAATCATCTGTTACTATGATCCTCCGGCGGGTATTTTCAATTCATTCTTATTCTGATGCATGAATACGAATAATGCAGAATATCAATCATTTTTATTCTTCTGCTTTTACTGTCGGTTCAACATTAGATGTACAATACATACACTTTGTAGCCTTAACATCAATGTCACCATAACAATATGGACATTTTCTTGTTAAAGGTGCCGCAGCTTCCTCTTTCTTACCGAGAGATAACAGCTTTTTTATTCCCTTCATCAGAAGGAAAATGATAAACGCCATGATGATGAAGTTGATCACTGCTGTAATGAAAGAACCATAATCAATATACTGATCTCCCAGCAGATGAATCTTACCCTGTACTTCAGCACCACCGATGCATCCAATGATCGGATTGATAAAACAGTCTGTCAGCGACGTTACCAGTCCTGAAAATGCACCACCGATGATAACACCGATCGCCATATCCAGAACATTTCCCTTTAATGCAAATTCTTTAAACTCCTGAAAAAATTTCTTCATTTATTTGTACGTTCCTATTTTTTATTTCTTAATAAGCAGTGATTTACCTGTCATTTCCTTTGGCTGTGGAAGCTCCATGATCTCAAGAAGTGTAGGTGCGATATCTGCAAGACATCCACCTTCTCTTAAACCATAGCTCTCATCATAGTTTACAAGTACAAATGGTACCGGGTTTGTTGTATGAGCTGTATGTGGCTCACCGGTCTCATAATTGATCATCTGCTCTGCATTACCGTGATCTGCACAGATAAATAATACACCATCTGCCTTCTTAACTGCTTCTACTGCCTTTCCTACGCAAGCATCAACAGTCTCTACAGCCTTGATTGCTGCCGGAATAACACCTGTATGACCTACCATATCAGGATTTGCAAAGTTAATAATGATCACATCGTATTTATCAGAACCGATAGCATCCACCAGCTTCTCACATACTTCCGGAGCACTCATCTCAGGCTGAAGATCGTAGGTTGCAACAGCAGGGGATTTTACAAGGATTCTGTCTTCACCCTTATTTGGTTCTTCTACACCGCCATTAAAGAAGAAAGTAACATGTGCATACTTCTCTGTCTCTGCAAGACGAACCTGTGTCTTGCCATTTGCTGCAAGATACTCACCAAATGTATTGTCGATTTCTTCTTTCTTAAATGCAACAATCTTGTTTGGTATAGACTCATCATAATCTTTGAAGCATACATATACCAGTGGGAATCTTCCGTTTGGTCTGTTAAAGCCATCAAAATCATCACAGCAGAATGCTCTGGTGATCTCTCTTGCTCTGTCTGGTCTAAAGTTAAAGAAAATAACCGAATCATTTGGCTTTACAAGTGATACTGGCTTACCATTCTCTGTAATAACGGTAGGAAGGATAAACTCATCATATACTTCTTTGTCATAAGATGCCTGTACTGCAGCAACAGGATCTTCTGCCTGTACACCCTCACCTGTTACAAGTGACTTGTACGCAAGTTCAACACGATCCCATCTGTTATCACGATCCATAGCATAATAACGACCGGATAGAGAAGCGACCTTACCTACGCCGATCTTCTTCATCTCTGCAATCAATTCCTCTAAAAATCCTTTTCCTGATGCAGGAGCAGTATCTCTACCATCAAAGAACGGATGAACATATACATTTTCAAAATTCTGTTTCTTACACAACTCAAGGATCGCATACAAATGTGTATTATGGCTGTGTACACCACCACTTGATAATAATCCCCATACATGAAGATCAGAATTGTTCTTCTTGCAGTTCTCGATAGCTTCTAACATTTCTGCATTATCAAAGAATTCACCATCCTGAATGGACTTTGTAATTCTGGTTAATTCCTGATATATAATTCTTCCTGCACCGATATTCATATGACCAACCTCAGAGTTACCCATCTGTCCGTCCGGAAGTCCAACTGCAAGACCGGAAGCAGCCCCCTTTACATAAGGATACTCAGCCTTTAGCTTATCCATAACAGGAGTATTTGCAAGTGCGATCGCATTGCCTTCTGTCTTATCACTAATTCCATAACCATCAAGTACCATTAAAACTACAGGTTTTTTACTCATTGTTATTCTCCTTCTACTTTTTCTTTTTACCAGTATCCGTCGCTTCTATCATCGCTTCATACTGATTTGATATCTCATCTATTCCTCCAATGGCTTTTAACGTGCCATGGTCAAGGATCATTGCCCGATCACAGATTCTTCGAACCTGTGCAAGAGAATGAGAAACAAATAAAACGGTTGTTCCACCCTCCATAAGCTGCATGATCTTAGCCTCACTCTTTTTTCGGAACTTTGCATCTCCTACGGATAACACTTCATCCAGGATTAAAATATCCGGATTCGCAATCGTTGCAATCGAAAATCCAAGTTTGGACTTCATACCGGATGAATAATTCTTGATCGGCACATCGATAAATTTCCCAAGCTCGGAAAATTCTACGATCTCATCATATTTTTCTTCCAGATACCCCTTTGTATATCCAAGAACAGTTCCATATAAAAATATATTTTCTTTACCGGTGTACTGCTGGTCAAAGCCTGCCCCAAGCTCCAACAGAGGCACCACTTTCCCATGACGGATCACTTTACCTTCCGTTGGTTTATAAACGCCGGAAATAACCTTTAACAGCGTACTCTTTCCAGCACCGTTTAATCCAAGGATTCCCATTCGTTCACCCTTGTTCATTGTAAAACTGACATTCCTTAAAGACCAGAATTCATCATAACTGATCTGATGTTTAATAGATTTAATAATATATTCTTTTATATTATCAACCTTTTCACTGCTCAGGTTGAATTTCATACTGACATTATCAACAATAAGTGCTTCTTTACCCATTCCTGTCCCCTTAAATATGAAGAATAAATTTATCCTGTTTCTTATAGAACGTGTATGTTCCGATTATAATAGCAACTATCGAAAAAATAAATGCATACAGCATATAATTCCAATTCAATGGATCACCCATCACACATGCACGGAAATTGTGTATAACACAATATAATGGATTATACTTTAACAGCCAGGAATATCCACTTTTTAACAAACGCGTCGGATAATAGAAAATCGCACATGTATACATAATGATCATTAGAAATACATCCCACAGATATTCCATATCCCGGAAAAATACCGTAACAGTTGCTAGGATCATTCCAACACCGAATGTCATAAGCAGCAGAATCAACAACGGGATAAACATCAGAAGTATCTGCAGCTTCGGCACATGATGACAAAAAACAAATAATGGTATCATTACTAATAATGATATCATAAAAATTATAAAATTAAAAAGAACCGATGACATTGGATACAGATACTTTGGTACATATACCTTTTTAATCATACCGGCATTTGCACGAATTGCCTTGGAACATGCCTTTGTTCCACTGCTAAAAAACGAATACAACAAACGTCCGCTTAAAATATAAAGCGGGAATAACTTATTTTTGTTGTCAAACAATGTTCCGAATACAACAGTTAATACTGCTGTTGTCATCAACGGTTCCAGCAAGGACCATAAAATACCAAGATACGAACGTCTGTATTTTAATTTGATTCCCTTCTTTACCAGTTCAGCAAGCAGATATCTTCTGCTCCAGAATGTCTTTAAATATTCCATATTTACATCCTTTTTCTTTTAATTTGTTCAAAAATCGTTTGAATTATATCACAGTTAAACATAATCGTCAACGAAGTATAGATTGCCGGGATGTACAAAAACTGTAGGATTACAATACATGTGTTACAACTGAATATAAAAAAAGCAGAGATGCTTCTTTTGTGTTATATTTTAGTCACCACAACAAAAAAACAAAAAAGGAGTTCTCTGCTATGGCTACTATAACACAAGATATGCGGTATCGTCTATCCTTAATCAAATACGCTGAAAGGTTTGGTGTCACCAAAGCTGCTATCAAATATAAAACCAACCGTCAATACATTTATCGTTGGAAACGACGTTATGATGGTTCTATTGAGTCCCTTCGTGACCGCTCTCGCAGACCCCATCATCATCCAAACCAACATACCCCTGAAGAGATCAAGCTGATCTTTGATATGCGCAGACGCAATCCCAATGCCGGTCTTGTTGTCTTTTGGGTTAAACTCAAGCAGCGTGGTTACTCCCGTTCCATCCCTGGACTATACAGATTTCTCCGTAAGCAGGGAATTATGGCAGTTCATCCGCCAAATCCTAAATATATTCCAAAGCCTTACGAACAGATGGATTATCCGGGACAACGCATACAGGTTGATGTAAAATTTGTTCCTTCTGCATGCCTCAAAAACCCCAAGGTCATCGGCAAACAATTCTTTCAGTATACTGCCATTGACGAGTATTCCAGATGGCGTTTCGTAGAGGCTTTTGAAGAACACAACACGTATTCTTCTGCTATGTTTATAGAGCATCTGGTGAAAGCCTTTCCGTTACCCATTCAATGTATCCAAACTGATAATGGAGCAGAATTTACAAATCGTTTTACCACTCACCGTGATAAACCCACACTATTTCAGGTGCATCTGAAGCAGCATGGGATTCGCCATAAAGTTATACGACCCTTTACACCACGACATAACGGGAAAGTTGAAAGAAGCCACCGAAAGGATAATGAGCGTTTTTATGCAACTCATACTTTTTATTCTTTTGAGGACTTTGCCAAACAGTTGAAAGTGTATAATCGCAGGGATTATAACAACTTTCCTATGCGTCCATTAGGATGGAAATCTCCAAATCAGGTACTAAAGGATTATCTGGCATCTGTGTAACATATGTTTGACAAACCTACAGTATAGATTGCCGGGATGTACAAAAACATTGTATGAATCTATTCATTTAGCACGAATTACCAATTAAAATAAAAATACCGCAAAATACACAGTGCACATTTTGTCGTCATCTGGTATTTTACGGTATCTTTATTGCATTAACTTTGTATATTTCAAATATATGAGTTACAAAAATTACTGCAAAATTAATTACTTATTGTAATTTACAATCTTTCCAAAGTCAGCCTTCAGTGAAGCACCACCTACAAGACCACCATCAATATCAGGCTTTGCAAGAAGCTCTGCTGCGTTACCGGCGTTCATAGATCCACCATACTGGATTCTTACAGCTTCTGCTGTGTCTGTATCATATACTTCAGCGATGCAGTCACGGATTGCCTTACATACTTCCTGTGCCTGATCGGATGTAGCTGTCTTGCCTGTTCCGATAGCCCAGATCGGCTCGTAAGCGATTACCATGCTCTTAACCTGATCTGCTGTGATATCTTTCAGATCACTCTTGATCTGAAGGCGGATGAAGTCAAGTGTGATACCCATTTCTCTCTGCTCTAATGACTCACCACAGCAAAGGATAGGTGTAAGGCCTGCTTCAAATGCCTTCTTAACTTTCTTATTTAAGAGACAGTCACACTCTTTGAAGTAGTCACGACGCTCTGAATGTCCGATGATGACATACTTAACACCGGCATCAACTAACATTTCTGCTGAAATCTCACCTGTGTATGCACCCTTTTCTTCGAAGTACATATTCTCAGCACCAACTTCTACATTTGTGCCCTTAACAGCTTCTACTACAGGTACAATATCAATTGCAGGTACGCAGTATACAACATCTACGTCGTCATTTGCAACTAATGGCTTTAACTCTTCACATAATTTTACAGCCTGGCTTGGAGTCATGTTCATCTTCCAGTTACCAGCGATGATTTTCTTTCTTGACATGTCTTTTATCTCCTTGAAAATATTATTTTCATTATCTGCATATTTTTCCATCCGATTCAGATGGAGCATGTACATAATTTATTTGTCGTTTGCAGCAGCAACGCCCGGAAGTTCCTTACCCTCTAAGAATTCAAGGGAAGCTCCACCACCTGTTGAGATGTGGCTCATCTTAGAACCATATCCTAACTGGTTAACAGCAGCAGCAGAATCACCACCACCGATGATAGTTGTAGCATCTGTCTCAGCAAGAGCAGCAGCTACAGCCTTTGTACCGGCAGCAAGTGTAGGATTCTCGAATACACCCATAGGTCCGTTCCATACAACTGTCTTAGCTGTCTTAACAGCATCTGCATATAATTTGATTGTCTTAGGTCCGATATCACAGCCCTCTTTGTCTGCTGACATCTTGTCTGCATCAAAGATCTCTGTCTCAACCGGAGCATCGATCGGATTAGGGAAATCGTCGATCATAACGGAATCAACCGGAAGTAATAACTTCTTACCAAGCTTCTCAGCCTTTTCCATCATTTCCTTACAGTAGTCGATCTTAGACTCGTCAACTAATGATTTACCGATCTCATATCCCTTTGCCTTTAAGAATGTATACGCCATACCACCACCGATGATCAGTGTATCGCACTTCTCAAGTAAGTTAGAGATAACATTTAACTTGTCTGCAACTTTTGCTCCACCAAGGATAGCTACGAATGGTCTTACCGGATTCTCTACCGCATTTCCAAGGAAGTCGATCTCCTTCTGCATTAAGTATCCAACAACTGCTGTATCAACAAGACCTGCAACACCTACATTTGAGCAGTGTGCTCTGTGAGCTGTACCAAATGCATCATTTACAAATACATCACAGATAGAAGCAAGATCCTTAGAGAATGCTTCACCGTTCTTTGTCTCTTCCGGTCTGAAACGTGTGTTCTCAAGTAAGATAACTTCGCCATCTTTCATAGCTGCTACAGCTTCTCTTACCTTTGGTCCAACAACTTCAGGCTCAGCAACAAACTTAACTTCCTGTCCAAGAAGCTCTGAAAGTCTTACCGCAACCGGTGCAAGAGTCTTTGTCTTCTTGTCTTCTTCTGTCTTAACCTTGCCAAGGTGTGAGCAAAGAATAACCTTTCCACCATCAGCAATTAATTTCTTGATTGTAGGAAGTGCTGCTACAAGACGATTCTCGTCTGTGATCTTACCTTCCTTTAATGGTACATTAAAGTCACATCTGCAAAGGACACGCTGTCCCTTTACATTAATATCATCTACTGATTTTTTGTTTAATGACATTACTATTAAACCTCCTGATTTTTATACTTTTATCTTCATATTTGTACAGAGTGCAAATACATCTCCGTAAAAGAAATATAGGGTCCGGTCCATGAAGACCGGACCCCTTGTAAGGTCAAATTAATTACTACAATTTGTCAGTCAATTATGCTAACTCTGCGAAGTACTTAATTGTTCTAACCATCTGGCTTGTGTATGAGTTCTCATTATCATACCATGATACAACCTGAACCTCATATAAGTCATCAGCGATCTTTGATACCATTGTCTGAGTTGAATCAAATAATGAACCATATCTCATACCGATTACATCTGATGAAACGATAGGATCTGTGTTGTAACCGAATGACTCTGATGCAGCAGCCTTCATTGCAGCGTTGATTCCATCAACTGTTACGTCAGCACCCTTAACAACTGCTGTAAGGATTGTTGTTGAACCTGTTGGAACTGGAACTCTCTGAGCTGATCCGATTAACTTACCATTTAACTCTGGGATAACAAGACCGATAGCCTTAGCAGCACCTGTTGAGTTAGGAACGATATTAGCAGCACCTGCTCTTGCTCTTCTTAAGTCGCCCTTTCTGTGTGGTCCGTCAAGAATCATCTGATCGCCTGTGTAAGCGTGGATTGTTGACATGATACCTGACTGGATTGGAGCATAATCATTAAGAGCCTTAGCCATTGGTGCAAGACAGTTTGTTGTACATGAAGCAGCTGAGATGATCTGATCATCTGCTGTTAATGTATCCTGGTTAACTGAGAATACGATAGTCTTAAGATCATTTCCTGCTGGAGCTGAGATAACAACCTTCTTAGCACCTGCATTGATATGAGCCATTGACTTTTCCTTTGAGCAGTAGAAACCAGTACACTCAAGAACTACGTCAACACCGATCTTACCCCAAGGAAGATTGTTTGCATCTGCTTCCTTGTAGATTGTAAGTGTCTTACCATCAACTGTGATTGTGTTAGCCTCATCATCAGCTGAAACTGTATGAAGGTTCTCACCAATCTTACCACAGTAACCACCCTGTGCTGTATCGTACTTGAGAAGATCTGCAAGCATTGAAGGCTTTGTTAAATCGTTGATTGCAACAACTTCATATCCTTCTGCTCCGAACATCTGTCTGAATGCGAGACGACCAATACGTCCAAAACCATTGATTGCTACTTTTACTGCCATTTTTTATTCCTCCTAAGTTTTGAATAATAAAAGTATTTATAATATACTGCAAAGCGCAGTAATTAATCGTGCTATTCACACAACAAAATCATACCTAATTTGTGTGTAAATTTCAAGTCTTTCTCAAAAAAAAATTGTCCAATTCACGCAAAAATAAACAAACACTATATTGCAAAATGTACAAAGAATCAACTTTTTATGATATTTTCATATTTATTGCAACCATTAAACCCGTATTTCGAGATATTTCACACATGATTCTTGTGTTACCAATATATGCTTCTTTTGTATGATTTCTTCTTATCTTCGGCTCTTCTTCACTATTTTTTCAGTCCCTGTAGCTGTGTTTTATTTTCTAACGTGCTATAATAACATTAATTTTCACAACATCTGCAGTCAACAGGAGGTTTTACATATGAAGCTTTGCGATCATCATTTACATTCCGGATTCTCCGATGATTCTGAAACAGGACTTACAGATATTGCTGAACAGGCAATTCATCTTGGTATGTCTGAGATCTGCATTACAGATCATCATGATATTGATTATCCAAAAGACGAGGAAGGCCATACCTTTCTGTTAGATACAGACCGATATATTTCTGCTGTAAGAAAGTTGCAGGAACAGTACAAAGACAAACTTACGATCCACCTCGGCATCGAACTCGGTCTGATGTCTCATATCGCAGACAAGATCATTGCTTACACAGATAAATATCATGATTTTGACTTTATTATAGGGTCCTCTCATCTTGTATATGGCAAAGATCCCTACTATCCCGCTTACTATGAAGGACGTTCGGAAAAAGAAGCACTACTGGAATATTTTGAATCCATTCTTGCAAATGTGCAGACCTTTGATAATTATTCCATATACGGCCATCTGGACTATGCCGTCCGTTATTGTCCATCCGGCGAAGCAGCCTTCCGCTTTTCTGATTATGCAGATGTCTTTGAAGCAATTCTGAAAACAATCATCGAACATGGGAAGGGCATCGAGATCAATACCGGAAGCCTGTATAAAAACATGACTTATGCACATCCTCATCCGTCTATTCTTAAACTCTACAAGGAGTTAGGTGGTGAGATCATCACTGTCGGAAGCGATGCACATATTCCAAAATACATTGGCTATGACTTTGAAACCTATGCCAGAGACATTCTGACCGCCACAGGTTTCCGCTATTACTGCACCTTTGAACAGATGCAGCCTGTATTTCATAAATTATAAAGTGACGCTGGTGTGGATGCTATTACAAAAAATCTTGCTGTTCTACCACATATTCACTATTATGGAGCAAGCCTTGTCCGAGGCCGGTACTTAGCAAGCCACTTTGTGGCGAGCTTAGAACCGCTGCACGAGGACTAGAACGGAAGTGTCTTGCGTAATAATAGGTGAGTATGTGGCAGAACAATAATAATTTTTTAAATAATAGCATCCACACCAGCGTCATTTTTATTCCTATCGTATGATCTCTTTTATTGTACCGCCTCCGACAATATGGTCATCTTCATAAAAGACAACCGCCTGTCCTTTGGTCGCTGCCCGGACCGGTTCATCAAATACAACCCGGACCCTGTCAGCATCCAACATGTAGATCCTGCATGGCGCGCCCTTATGTGCATACCGGATCTTTCCGATCACCTGCATCCCATCTTCCGGCCGCTCGACAGACATAAAGTTCGTTTTATCTGCGATCAGTTCTTTTGAAAATGTATCTGCATTTTCTCCGATCACCACTTCATTTGTCTCCGGGATAATATCCACAACAAATACCGGGTGTCCCATTGCAAGTCCAAGTCCCTTCCGTTGTCCGATCGTATAATGGATTATACCTTTATGTGTACCAAGGACTTTTCCATTCATATCTACAAAATTTCCAGGTACTGCCTTTAAGCCCTCTTCCCGTTCCAGATATCCGGCATAATCACCATCCGGTACAAAACAGATATCCTGACTGTCCGGTTTATTTGCTACCTGGATACCGATATCTGCGGCAATCTGCCGGATCTGTGTCTTATTATATTCCCCAACCGGCATCAACGTCTTTGATAACTGATCCTGTGTCAGATTATAAAGTGCATAGGTCTGATCCTTCTCGATTCCTTTTGCCACGCGTAAGGTATATCTGCCACTTGAAAGCTGTTCCACTCTAGCATAATGTCCGGTAGCAATATAGTCTCCACCGATACTTAAAGACCTTCTTAACAGTGACTCCCATTTTACATACCGGTTGCATGCGATACATGGATTCGGAGTTCTTCCGTTCCGGTATTCATCTACAAAATAGTCAATGACGTATTTTCGGAAATCCTCTTTAAAGTTCATTACATAATAAGGAATCTCAAGCTGTGCAGCTACTCTTCTCGCATCATCTACCGCCGACAAGCCACAGCAGCCGCCATGCTCACTGATCTGATCTGCATCCTCATCCTGCCAGATCTGCATAGTCACACCAATCACGTTATATCCCTGTTCTTTTAAAAGATATGCGGCTACAGAAGAATCCACGCCTCCTGACATACCGACACATACTGTCTTTTTATCCATCTTATCTTCCTTCCTGCAATTCCTGCTTGCAGTATAGAACCGGATTTCTCCGGCTGTCAAGTATACAAATACTGTTTAATCTTCCAGTTCTCTCACCATCCGGTCTTCAATATCCTGTACCGGTCTTACACGTCCCGGAATCTTGATTCCATGTTTTTCTGCATAGTCCCACAAAGCTGCATGCAGTGTTTCTTCTGCAAGCAGGGAACAATGTTCTTTTTCCGGTGGAAGCCCATCCAATGCTTCCATAACTGCTTTATTTGTAAGCTTCATTGCCTCAGCAACTGTTTTTCCTTTGATCATCTCCGTTGCCATGGAACTGGATGCTACTGCAGCTCCACACCCATAGGTCTTAAATTTGCAGTCTATGATCACCTGTTCCTCATTAATCTTCAGATACAACCGCATCATATCCCCGCATTTAGCATTTCCAACCGTACCGACACCGGAGGCATCCTCAATCTCTCCGACATTTCTTGGATTCTGGAAATGATCGATCACTTTATCACTGTACATATCTTTCTCCTTCACACTTGGGGCGTTTTATCTCACGCATTTCACAATTGCATTCTTATATTCACTCCGACCGAATCTGATCTTTCATTTCTAACAATCTTACTGTATATGATTTTTCTTGACAAAATCCTCATATAAAGGTGACATATTCCGAAGATTTGTAATGATCCGTTTCAGATTATCGACAACCATATCCATTTCTTCTTTCGTATTCTCATATCCAAGGGTTAGCCTCAGAGAACCGTGCGCAATCTCATGCGGAAGTCCGATCGCAAGCAACACATGAGAAGGATCAACAGAACCCGATGTGCAGGCAGAGCCACTGGATGCACAGATACCCGCCATGTCTAGCATGATCAGAATGGATTCTCCCTCCACGAACTGAAAGCTGATATTTACATTATTTGGCAGTCGTTTCTTTGAATGTCCATTCAGTCTGGTATACGGGATTTCCTTCAATATCCGTTCGATCAGATAATCTCTGAGCTCCGTCTCCTTTTTCATCCGTTCTTCCATTTCTGCCATTGCGATCTCACACGCTTTTGCAATACCTACGATTCCCGGTACATTTTCTGTACCGGCTCTGCGTCCTCGCTCCTGCTGGCCACCATGAATAAAGCTCTTTAACTTTAAGCCTTTTTTGATATATAAAAAACCAATTCCCTTTGGTCCGTTAAACTTATGTCCGCTCGCACTTAACATATCAATATTCATTTCATCTGCGCGAATCGGGATCTGTCCAAATGCCTGAACTGCATCCGTATGAAACAAAATACCGTGTCTGTGTGCGATCTCTCCGATTTCTTTTATTGGTTCAATCGTTCCAATCTCATTATTTGCAAACATGATCGAGATCAGAAAGGTGTCCGGCCGGATGGCTGCCTCAAGTATATTCAGATCAACCAATCCATTTTCATCTACATCCAGATACGTTACATCATACCCTCTATTCTCCAGATACTTACAGGTATGCAGGATCGCATGATGCTCAATCTTAGTCGTAATGATATGTCCCCCATGTACTCCATAGGCTTCTGCCGTACATTTTAACGCCCAGTTATCGGACTCAGACCCACCTGCCGTAAAATAAATTTCTTCCGGTTTTACACCAAGAACTCCGGCTATCGTCTCTCTTGCCTCTGTCAATTTATTTTTATTATTTGCCGCAAATCCATAAACACTGGACGGATTTCCGAATTTATCTGTAAAATATGGCAGCATTTCTTTTAAAACATCCGGATGAACTGCCGTTGTTGCCGCATGATCAAGATAGACCAAATCACTCATTTCTTTTCCTTCTTTCTGATTCTTTATGTACTATAGCTATATCCTGAACCATCATTTTCTACAGATCATTTATAAATTATTTTGCTATTTTATAGAATATGCTCTTTACTGACAAATGTTCTGCTTATTCCTGTACTACTTTCACCGAATTCTTCAAAGGATCGATAATTTTCTTTTTTGTCTGTAGCGCCATGAAGACCGAAAGAATCACACTGACAACCTCCGCAATCGGGAAAGACAACCATACCAGCTCGAGATTGTGTGTCAATTTTGCAAATGCATAAGCAACCGGAAGCAGCACGATCAACTGTCTGGCTAGAGATACGATCAGACTGTACACACCTTTACCAAGCGCCTGGAACATACCGGAACATACAATACAGATTCCTGCAAACAGGAATGAAATGCTCATTGTTCGAAGTGCCGGAATACCGATCGCCATCATGTCCTCCTGTGCATCGAATACCTTAAGGATCAATCCCGGAATTACCTGCATCGCAGTCAGACACAAAAGCATGAAACAGATCGCAGCCATCATTGTATATTTAACAGCTTTGAGCATTCGATCCGGTTGTTTTGCTCCGTAATTATATGATACGATAGGGATCATACCATTATTCAGACCAAATACCGGCATAAATGCCATACTCTGTACTTTATAAAAAATACCAAACACTGAAACTGCGATCGGTGTAAATGTAAATAAAATACGATTAAATCCATATGTCATAACTGAACCTACCGCAACCATCGCGATTGAAGGAACAGCAATGGACAAAATTCTGCCGATCACATCTCCCTCCGGCCGAAAGCTTTTAAATGATAACTGGATATCCGGATTTTTTTTCAGATTATAATAGATTGCAAGTGATGCCGCAATACACTGTCCGATAACTGTTGCTATTGCCGCACCTGCAGCACCCATTGCCGGAAGTCCGAAATATCCAAAGATCATAATCGGATCAAGTATAATATTAATAACGGCTCCAAGTGCCTGTGTCTTCATTGTGTAAAGCGTCCGTCCTGTTGACTGCAGCATACGTTCAAATGTCATCTGTGCAAAGATACCAAAGGAACAGATACAGCAGATACGTCCATAATCCACTCCATAATCAATGATTTTTGCAACATCCGTCTGACTCTTCATAAATGCATCGATCCCAAATAAACCGATCAATAAGAAAATTGCAAATCCAATAAGTTCCAGAAAGATTCCCTGTCTGGCTGCATCATTTGCTTTTTTCTGATTTTTTTCACCAAGTGACTTGGATATCAATGCATTAAAACCGACACCGAGACCGGAGGTAACTCCGATCATAAGATTCTGTAACGGAAATATTGTCGATACTGCCGTCAGTGCATCCTGATCAAAATGCGATACAAATACACTATCGACTACATTATAAAGTGCCTGTACCAACATTGAAATTACCATCGGAAGTGATACTGATATCAATAACTTCCCCATCGGCATGGTTCCCATCTTATTTTCTCCGGTAGTATTGTTAGTTTTGCTTTCTTCACTTGCATCTGTCATTTTTACATCCATACTGTCGCCTGTCAATTTTGCGTTGTCAACCTCTGTTTTTAACAGTTGCCCTTCCTGACTTAATTCTTCTCGTTTTAATTCTTCCTGTGTTTCATACTTACTCATTTTTCTCATCAACCCTAATCTTCTTTTATCTAACTGTCATTTGTCTTTTTCGCAACAGTATTTATCATACAGCATTGTATTTATTGTTTCAACAGGGAAATCTGTAATAATACACTCTCTTTTGTGCGTAAAAGAACATTCTCATGTTCTTTCATGCCCCATCTCGCCCACCGCACAGCAATATACTCTCTTTCATGCCCCATCTCGCCTGTCGGCTCGATGTCGCCTATTCGCCAAATACAGATATTCATGTAAGTACAGATATGCATGCAAGCATAATATCTGTACTTACATGAATATCTGTGCTTGGCTCATTTACACACAAACTGCCGGGTATAAAACCCGGCAGTCTAAAATGTCCATTTTCAATTATAAACTGAATTACTTGTTAGCAAGCTCAGCCTTGATTGCTTCTGTAAGAGCAGGAACGATCTTGTTCAGATCTCCAACAACACCATAATCAGCTACATCAAAGATAGGAGCATCCTCATCCTTGTTGATAGCGATGATGATATCTGACTCTTCCATACCGGCTACATGCTGGATCGCACCTGAAATACCAATTGCGAAGTATACCTGTGGACGAACTGTCTTACCAGTCTGACCAACCTGAAGCTCCTTTGGCTTCCAGCCTGAATCTACAACTGCACGTGAGCATGATACCTGTCCGCCAAGTACTTCTGCAAGATCATCAAGAAGCTTGAAGTTCTCTGCTGAACCAACACCACGACCACCTGAAACAAGGATCTTAGCGTCCATGATATCTTTGATATCTGAAACAGCCTTTGAGATTTCAAGGATCTCAACATACTTGTTGTTTGGAGTAAATCCAGGATTGTACTCGATCACTTCTGCCTTCTTGCCAGCTACTCTGTCAAGCTTCTGCATAACGCCCGGACGTACTGTTGCCATCTGAGGACGATTATCAGGACATGCGATTGTCGCGATTGTGTTACCACCGAATGCAGGACGTGTCATAAGAAGCTGATTGTGCTTCTGCTCCTGATTTGGAAGTGCAACAAGAGGGAAATCACCGATTTCAAGTAATGTACAGTCTGCTGTAAGACCTGTAGCTACTCTTGCTGATACTGTAGGACCAAGATCACGACCGATAGCTGTAGCACCAACTAAAACGATCTCTGGCTTGTACTCATTGATAACTGAAGCAAGTGCATGTGCATATGGCTCAGTTCTGTATTCTTTTAATTCTGGATCATCAACAACGATAACTCTGTCTGCACCGTACTCTGCAAGTTCGTCTACAAGACCCTTTACGTCGGAACCGATCAGGACTGCTGTAACCTTTTCATTAAGCTTATCTGCAAGTCTCTTTCCTTCACCGATCAATTCAAATGAAATACCACTTAACTTATTATCTACCTGCTGTGCAAAGACAAATACGCCTTTGTAGTTCTTCATATCTTCTGCGTTCATTGCGCCCATTTTATTCACCACTTTTCCTTTACTATATTAGATTACATGCTTATCTTTTAACTTGCCAACAATATAGCTAACTGCTTCATCTGGAGAATCAGGTACAACCTTCTCGCCTGCACCCTTTCTTACCTTATCAGAAGCCTTTGCAATCTTTGTTGGTGAACCTTTCAGACCAAGGTTTGAATCATCAACATCTACAAGATCTGCTCTGCCAAGTGTTGTGATCTCTGCATTAACTGCATCGAAGATTCCACCTGGAGTCATGTATCTAGGCTCATTTAACTCTGAAAGTGCTGTTACAAGGCAAGGCATCTTAGCCTTTAACATATGATATCCATCATCATACTGACGCTTAACGATTACGGAATCTCCGTCGACCTTGATCTCCTGTGCATATGAAATAACCGGAATTCCAAGATGCTCAGCAATCTGTGGTCCAACCTGAGCTGTATCTCCATCGATAGCCTGACGACCTGTAATAATAAGATCATAATCAAGCTTTCTGAGTGCTCCGGCGATTGTTGTTGATGTAGCCCATGTATCAGCTCCACCAAGAACACGATCCGTTACAAGAACGCCCTTGTCAGCGCCCATAGCGATTGCTTCCTGAAGAACATCTGCAGCCTTTGGAAGACCCATTGTAAGAACTGTAACTTCTGCTCCATACTGATCCTTTAATCTAAGTGCAGCTTCAAGACCTGCCTTATCATCAGGGTTCATGATTGTAAGCATTGCTCCTCTGTTTAATGTACCATCTGGGTTAAACTGAACGCCACCCTTTGTATCAGGTACCTGCTTTATACAAACTATAACCTTCACGTTAAGTACCTCCTAATTATTTTAATAAGTTTGCAGAAATAACCATACGCTGAACTTCTGAAGTTCCTTCGTAGATTTCTGTAATCTTAGCATCACGCATCATACGTTCTACATCATACTCTTTGATATAACCATAACCACCGTGTAACTGTACACACTTTGTTGTTACTTCCATAGCTACTTCTGCAGCATACAGCTTAGCCATAGCAGCTTCTACAGAGTATGAAGTCTTGTGATCAGCCTGGTACTGCTCTTTCTTCTTAGCTGCCTTGTATACCAGTAACTTAGCTGCTTCAACCTTTGTTGCAAGATCAGCAAGTACAAACTGAGTATTCTGGAACTGAGCGATTGAACGACCAAACTGCTTTCTTTCCTTAACATAGTCGATTGTGATATCAAGAGCACCCTCAGCAATACCAAGAGCCTGAGCTGCGATACCGATACGACCACCATCAAGTGTATGCATTGCAATACCAAATCCCTTGCCCTTCTGTCCGAGAAGTGCATCCTTAGGAATACGGCAGTCTGTGAAGATAAGTTCATATGTGGATGAACCACAGATACCCATCTTGTTTTCTTTTGTTCCGAATGTAAATCCCGGAGTGCCTTTTTCTACGATAAATGCTGAAATCTCTTTCTGCTTTCTACCACGTTTTTCAATTGTACCTGTAACTGCAATGATAATATATACATCTGCTTCTTTACCATTTGTAATGAAACACTTAGATCCGTTAAGAACCCACTCATCACCATCAAGAACAGCCTTTGTCTGCTGACCCTGTGCATCTGTACCAGCACCCGGCTCTGTAAGACCAAATGCACCAAGCTTTCTACCGGAAGCAAGATCTGGGAGGTACTTAGCTTTCTGATCTGGTGTACCGTATGTCTGGATTGGATCTACACACAGAGATGTATGTGCGGAAACAATAACACCGGTAGTACCACAAACCTTTGAAAGTTCCTCAACACACATAACATATGTTAAAGGATCACAACCCTGTCCACCATCTTCCTTAGAAACAGGTATTCCTAAGAAACCATACTTTGCCATCTTCTCTACTGTCTCTCTAGGGAATCTGTGATTTTCATCAATTTCCTGAGCAAGAGGCTTTACTTCATTCTGCGCAAATTCTCTGAATAAGTTCTGCGCCATTTCATACTTCTTGTCTAAAGCGAAATCCATTCTATTTCTTCCTCCATAAATATATTTATCAGTCAATTACTGAGCATCAACTGGTGTCTTTGTGCGGTCAGCATTGTATACATAGAATCCCTTACCACTCTTAACACCAAGGTTGCCGCCACGTACCATCTTACGAAGTAATGGACATGCACGATACTTGCTGTCGCCTGTCTCGTTATAGAGTACATCCATAATAGCAAGACAGATATCAAGACCAACGAAATCACCTAATTCAAGAGGTCCCATTGGATGATTTGCACCAAGTTTCATAGCTGCATCGATACCAGCGATATCTGACACACCTTCCATCTTGATAAATGCAGCTTCATTGATCATTGGAATCAAGATTCTGTTTACAACAAATCCGGCAGCTTCATTTACCTGTACAGGTGTCTTACCGATCTCTTCTGAGATCTTAACGATCTTATCAACAGTCTCTGCCGGTGTGTTAACACCTGCGATAACTTCGATAAGCTTCATTCTGTCAGCTGGATTGAAGAAGTGCATACCGATCATAGGACGGGTAAGACCATTTCCAATCTCAGTGATGGAAAGTGAAGATGTATTTGATGCAAATACACACTCTGGCTTGCAGATCTTGTCAAGCTCAGAAAATGTTGTCTTCTTAACTTCCATGTTCTCGAAAGCAGCCTCTACGATAAGGTCACAATCTGCGCATAAGTCTTCCTTAATACCCGGAGTGATGCTGGCAAGAATACCATCAACCTTCTCCTGTGTCATCTTTCCTTTTTCAACAAGTCTGGCATAACCTTTAGCGATCTTGTCCTTACCGCCTTCAGCCCATTCCTGCTTAATGTCGCAAAGTGCTACTTCATATCCGTCAACCTGAGCGAATGCCTTAGCAATTCCCTGACCCATGGTTCCTGCACCAATAACGCCAACTTTCATTTTAATATCCTCCTAAAAATTATTTTTAAGCAAACATGAGAAATTCATATACGTTTCGTTTGACATGCTTACTTTGGTATATCAAACATTTAGGATGGTTGATTTCGATTTCAAAATAACCACCCTAAACGTCAATATCAAGATTGTTGATTTATTTATTCTGGAAAGGAACAACCTTTAATTTCTTTTCCTTATCTTTCTCAAGGAAGTTGCCCATTCCTGCCTTCTGATCCTCTGTCTCGAAGCAATCGCCGAATAATTTCTCTTCTACAACGATTGCCTGATCCATATCAACCTGTAATCCATCATTGATTGCTTTCTTACAGTTACGAACTGCGATCGGAGCATTTGCTGCGATGATAGAAGCCATCTTCTTAGCTGCCGGTAATAACTCCTCTAATGGATATACAGCATTTACAAGACCGATTCTGTATGCTTCATCAGCTTTGATATTTCTTGCTGTGTAGATCAGCTGCTTTGCCATTCCTGCACCTACAAGACGGGCAAGTCTCTGGGTTCCGCCAAATCCAGGTGTGATTCCAAGGCCAACTTCAGGCTGACCAAATACTGCGTTCTCAGAACAGATTCTGATATCACAGCTCATGGAGATCTCACATCCACCACCAAGTGCAAATCCATTTACGGCTGCGATTACAGGGATTGGGAATGTCTCGATCATGCGGAATACGTCATTACCCTTTTTACCGAAAGCTTCGCCTTCAGCCTTTGTAAGTGTTGACATCTCTCCGATATCTGCACCTGCTACAAATGATTTCTCTCCTGCACCGGTAAGTACAAGACATCTTGTTGTATTCAGGTCAACAGCTTTGAATGTTGCATCCAGTTCTTCAAGAACTGTGCTGTTTAATGCGTTTAATGCCTTTGGACGATTAATAGTGATAACACCAACAAATCCGTCCTGTTCATATGTTACGAATTCCATCGTTTATCTCCTTATATAGAAATGTAATATGGTTTTTCAGCCGACCGGATTAGTCTTCGATCTTAACAACTGTTGAGCAGCCCATACCACCGCCGATACAAAGTGTAGCAAGACCTGTCTTAGCACCCTTTGCCTGCATCTCATGAAGAAGTGTAACAAGGATACGGCATCCTGAAGCTCCTACCGGATGTCCAAGTGCGATTGCACCACCATTTGGGTTAACCTGCTTGTCAACATCAAATCCAAGATCCTTAGCTACTGCAACTGACTGAGCTGCAAATGCTTCGTTTGCTTCGATGATATCGAAATCTTCAATCTTAAGACCTGTCTTAGCCATTACTTTCTTTGTTGAAGCAACTGGTCCGATACCCATGATAGATGGATCAACACCACCAAGAGCACCTGCTACCCATGTAGCCATTGGCTTAACACCAAGTTCTTTAGCCTTTTCCTCGCTCATAACAACGATAGCTGCTGCACCATCATTGATACCTGAAGCATTACCTGCTGTTACGAAACCATTTGGATTGATAGTTCTGAGTCTTGAAAGTGTCTCAACTGTTGTACCAGGTCTTGGTCCCTCATCCTTCTTGAACTCAACCATCTCTTTTTTCTTCTTAACCATAACTGGAACGATCTCTGCGTCAAATGCACCTGACTCCTGAGCTGCTACAGCCTTCTGCTGGCTCTTTGCTGCAAACTCATCAAGTTCTTCACGAGTAAGTCCCCACTGCTCACAGATGTTATCAGCAGTCTTGATCATATGGTAATCATTGAATGCATCCCAAAGAGCATCATGTACCATTGTATCTACAAGTTTACCATCATTCATTCTGTATCCGAAACGTCCCTGCATTACAGCATATGGAGCCATTGACATGTTTTCCATACCACCTGCTACAACGATATCAGCATCTCCTGCTTCGATCATCTGAGCAGCCATATTTACACAGTTCAGACCTGAACCACAAACAACATTAACTGTAACAGCAGTTGTCTCAATTGGAAGACCAGCTTTGATAGATGCCTGACGTGCAACATTCTGTCCAAGACCTGCCTGGATTACACAACCCATATATACATGATCTACCTGATCTGCAGGAACTCCTGCTCTGTTTAAAGCTTCCTTGATAACGATTGAACCAAGTACCGGAGCTGGTGTTGTGCTTAATGATCCGCCCATAGTACCGATAGCTGTACGGCATGCGCCTGCTAATACAATTTTCTTTGCCATAATAATGAAATCCTCCGTAATTTTTTATAATGTAAGTGTTATATCATGGTACATTTATGCTGTAAACGGCACAATAATGACCATTATTGACATAACAGCACACTTTCTGGCTACATTCTAGCACAAAAGAAAGTACCACGCAACCAAAAATGAAATGCACGCATTAGAAATCATTATTTTTTCATTTCTGGTTATTTTCTTAATTTTATATAAAATATCAGTGTTTTTTCTTTCCTGTTTTCTGTTTTTGATATTTTTTATCATTTTGTCCTGCAGGTTTCCCGGTTCTGCTGTTTCTGTTATCCTGCCCGGATTTATAACTTCCTGAATTTTTACCGGATTTATCCTGTTTTCTATGATTACTGTTCTTGTTATTCTGATTCCGTGTTGCCTGTCCTGACGGATTCTTTTTATGGACATCTTTATATCCCGAAGTATTCCTATCCATCTTTCTCGGAGTGATCAGACAATGTTTTTCGAATCCGATCAGATCTTTCCGTCCTGCCTTTATCAGGGCTTCCTTTACCAAATCATAATTTTCCGGTCTTCTGTACTGGATCAGTGCACGCTGCATTGCTTTCTCATGTGGGTCTCTCGCAACATATACCGGTTCCATCGTACGCGGATCTACTCCTGTGTAATACATACAGGTCGAGATCGTTGATGGTGTCGGATAAAAGTCCTGTACCTGCTCCGGCATATATCCGATATCACGGATATATTCTGCCAACGCTACTGCATCTTTTAACGTAGAGCCTGGATGTGAGGACATAAGATATGGTACTGCATATTGTTTCAATCCATACTGCTCGTTGATCTTCTCATATTTTTTTATAAATGTCTCATATACCTGATTCGATGGCTTACCCATGTACTTTAAGACATTATCTGAAATATGCTCCGGCGCAACCCTTAATTGTCCGCTGATATGATACCGGCAAAGCTCCCGTAAGAAGGTATCATCGTGATCCGCAAGCAGATAGTCAAATCGAATACCGGATCTTACAAATACCTTCTTCACCCCGGGTATCCGTCTTAATTTACGAAGCAGCTCAACATAATCTTTATGACTGGCATTCAGGTTCTGACATGGTTTTGGAAACAGACACTGTTTATTCTGGCATACGCCGTATTTCATCTGTTTTTCACATGCCGGATGTCTGAAATTCGCCGTAGGTCCTCCAACATCATGGATATATCCTTTAAACTCCGGATCTTTCGTCATGCGCTTTGCTTCTTCAATGATCGACTCATGACTTCTGGTCTGAACGATCCTTCCCTGATGAAAAGTTAGTGCACAGAAGCTGCATCCGCCAAAGCATCCACGGTTGCTTGCCAGACTGAACTTCACCTCTGCTATAGCCGGGATTCCCCCATCCTTTTCATACATCGGATGATAGGTGTTCATGTAATCATACCCATATACGTCATCCATCTCCATCTGTGTGAGCGGATATGCCGCAGGATTCTGAACAACATATCCCCGGTTGCCATATCCTTCCACCAGCACTTTTCCGGAATATGGATCTGTATTGATATACTGTGTATAAAAGCTTTCTGCATATTTTAAACGGTCTTCCTGAAGTGCTGCATAATCAGGCAGGATCACCGGAGCTTCTACACCGGACAGATCTTTTGTCTTGTAGACTGTTCCTCTGATAAATGTAATATCCCTGACATCTATTCCGCTGTCTAACGCATCTGCAATCTCGACCATGCTATGTTCACCCATGCCATAGGAAATCAGATCTGCCTGTGAATCGATCAGAATTGAATGCTTTAATTTATTCGACCAGTAATCATAGTGTGCAAGTCTTCTGAGACTTGCTTCAATCCCACCAATAATGATCGGAACATCCTTATACGTTCTACGGATCAGATTGCAATATACCACTGTTGCATAATCCGGTCTCAGCCCCATCTTTCCACCGGGAGAATAGGAATCCATACTTCTATGTTTTTTTGAAACAGTATAATGATTGACCATAGAATCCATATTGCCACCGGAAACCAGAAAACCAAGTCTTGGTCTGCCGAATACATCTATGCTCTTATCATCTTTCCAATCCGGCTGTGGAATCATACAGATCTTATATCCATGTGCTTCCAAAACTCTGCTGATAATTGCCGGACCAAAAGAAGGATGGTCCACATAAGCGTCTCCGGTAATAAACACGAAGTCCGGCTGTTCCCATCCTCTTTCTATCATATCTTTTTTATTCACCGGCAGAAAATTATGTGTATTTGTCATTTTCTTTTCTCTGCTTTCTATGCATCTTCTTTTCTTGCTGCAATATCAACCGACATACCGGCACCAAGTGCAACTGCTTCTAACGCTTTATCCGAAACATACGTATCAATTCCCGTTTTTTCCTTGATCAGCTTATCCATTCCATACATCAGGCTGCCACCACCGGTCAGAACAATCCCATTTACCGATATATCCGCAACCAGCTCCGGCGGAGCCGTCTCAAGTACACCATGAATCGCCGTCAAAATATGAGAAGTTGTATCTGCAAATGCTTCTATTGTCTCATTTGCCGTGATCGTGATCGCCTTTGGAAGTCCCTTGATCAGATCTCTTCCCTTTACAACATAGGTGATGTCCTCCGGTCTCTCATAGACCGATCCTACCGCTATCTTTGCTTTCTCCGCAGTTTGTTCTCCGATCAGAAGATTATACTTTCTTCTGATATATCGGATCATCGATGCATTATAATCATCCCCCGCTGCTTTAATCGAACGGCTCTCTACAGCCCCTCCAAGTGATATAACTGCAATATCTGTTGTTCCTCCTCCGATATCAATGACCATATTTCCTTTGGCTTCCTCTATATCAACTGCTGCACCGATTGCAGCCGCAAGGGGTTCTTCCATAACATAAACACTCTTAGCTCCTGTTCTGTAAACAGCCTCTTCTACAGCTCTCCGCTCCACTTCTGTGACTCCGCTGGGAACACAGACACATATTTTCGGTCTGCCAACCCCGGTTCGTTTCTCCATAGCACTGCGGATAAATGCCTTTAACATCCGCTCTGTAACAATATAATCTGAAACTACTCCTTTTACGAGCGGTCTTACAACTTCGATTGATTCCGGTGTCTTTCCGATCATCTTTTTTGCTTTATTTCCAATCGCAATAATGCGTTTCGAACTTTTCTCATATGCAACAACAGACGGTTGGTTGATGACAACCCCACGACCTTTTACATATACCAACACATTCGATGTCCCCAAATCTATTCCTATATCCATACTATCTTATATCTCCTTTAAGTTTGACAACCATAAGAAACAACTTTCTGCTCGTTTCTTACGTTATCGTACCGGTTGTAAAAATCTCACATAAATACAGACTTTGATAACCGATCTGCGTAAAAAAAGTGCCAAGTTTACAATAATAAATATTATAAACATTGGCACCATTTTTTTCAACCAAAATATAAACTGGAAAATGTTATCCTACGATATTCACTTTTCATTACTTTATATCTGTCTTCATAACTTTCTTTGCTTCAGGATTCCTTGCATCTGCTCGTTCCATCGCTTCGTCTACAGCAGTTAACAACCTGTCAATATTACCAGTCTCCATCGCAAGAAGTAAATTCTTGATATTACCCTCAATACCATCTTCATATTTATACCCTTTTTCAATGATATATTCTTTGGCAATTACAATCATATTCTCTTCTTTAATCTGATCAAAATAAACACGATTGTTAAAGCTTCTTGCCTGTGTCATATTATCTGCAAGCATCTTGCTAAGTGCAACCTTTTCACCGGTAAGAATTATCTTAACATCATTCTTCTCCGAAGAACAAAGATCAACCATCTCTTTGAAACGCTCAGGTGTTATAAGTCCTGCACTCTCAACGATCAGGCATCCGCCTTTCAATTTTGTAACCGCACCGGCAAGCTTACCGCTATTGATTACTTTTGCTCTAACCTTTGCCTTTGCAGGTGATGTACAGAAACCAAGATCATAATAACACTCAGCAAAATCTTCTCCAACCTTTGATGAACCAAATCCATGCAGACCGAGAATAACGAGATTCTTTGAGCGTTTCGGATCCACTTTCATTGTCTGAAGAACATTCACAATCTGTGCGCCCGCAGGATTTACACAAAGATACTTATACAGATACTTTGCTTCCGATGGCAGGGCTTTCTTCATTTCCTGATTAATCTCACTCTGTTCAGCTTCTACAGCGGCTTCATCCGTTGCTTCTAAGGATACATCTATCTTAGATGCTTCTTCTACCTTTCCTGCTTTTAAAAGTTCAACCTGTTTTCTTGCTTCTTCTTCCTTCTTAACAGCTTTTTCAAGAACCTTTGCAGCAGCGGCAGCTCTGCCACTTACTTCTTCCAATTGCTTCTTTGTACTGATTTCTTCTTTCAGAAGAGAATCAAGATCATGCTTCTTTTTATCTTCTGCTTTCTTAACTGCCTCTTCATTTGCAGCTTTTCTGGCAACGACACGTTCTTCCTGTTCAGTCTTCAAACCGGCAATCTTCTGTTTTAGTTCTTCTTCTTTCTTCTTGGCATCATCAAGCAACTTCTGTGCTGTTTTCTCTGCTTCCTTCTGGGCATCAACAGCTTCCCTCTCTGCAGTCATTGCAGCGGACTGAACTTTCTCAAGTTCTGCAGCCTCTCCTGCTGCATATTTTTCTTCTTCATCTGCAAGGAACTTCTCGCGTGCATCCTCTCTGGACTTCTTATCCTTATCCAGTTTCTCTCTTCCATCTGAAGCAGCCTTTTCAGCATTCCGGATCTCTACTTCTTCTTCAATCTTAGCCTTCTCCAGAATTTCTTCTGCTTCTTCCTCTGCATTTTCTGCCTTGGAAAGAAGATCTTCTGCCTCTACTACGGATTTCTTTGCTGCATCAAGTGCCTGCTGTGCTTCAGCCTTTGCTGACTTAAAGGATTCTACATCTTTCTTTGTCGCAACAATATCATCGTTTGTTGTCTTCTTTTCTTTATTGAGTAAATCAATTTCAGACTGGAATTTCTTCTTATCAGCTTCACCCTTTGAAATTCTGGACTCTGCCGCTGCTTTTGCTGTTCTGGCTTCTTCCAGTTTCTTCAACGCTTCAGCTTCTTTTGCTTCTGCTTCTTTTAATGATTTCTTTGCTGAATCAATAGCCTTTGTTGCTGAATCATTGTTATTCGTCGCAGTCTTAAGTTTGCCTTCACTCTCAGCAAGCCTGCTTTCAAGTCCGGCTAATGTCTTTAATGACTCCGACTCCATATCTGTTGTATTCTTAAGGTTAAGAGCTGCTTCTTCCTCCGCCTTCTTGGAATCTGTGAAGATAACACCTGCACGCTGCTTATTCTTTTCTGCATCGTCCATCAGCTTCTTAGCTTTGTCATTCTGTGTCTCTTTCTTCTTCTTGGCAGCATCAATTGCTTTCTTCTTATCTTCCTCTAATTTTACGGAAGCCGTTTCTGCATCCTTGCAAGCCTTTGTATACTCAGCTTCGTGTTTTTCAATATTTGCTTTCTTAGCATCTGCAAGCTTTTTGATCACTTCATCAGCTGCAGCCTGTGCATCATTGATGATTTTCATCTTGATAGTCTCAGGATTGCTCTCCTTTAATACCTTATCTGAATCATCCTTTGCTTTCTTATTAGTATCTTCTATCTCTTTATTGATAGCTTTTACTTTTGTTTCAAGCTCTGCATTTTCTTTTGCTAAGAGTTTCTCATCAGCCTTCTTCTTTGCATCGAATTCTGCCTTCATCTTATCTTCATAAGCGGCTTTTTTCTTTGCACATTCTTCAAGCTGTGATTTCAGTTCTTTTTCTTCTTTTTCAGAATCTGCAATCGTCTTCTTGGCTGTTTCAACGACATTCTTTGCATCCTGAGCCTTACGTTCAGCAAGTTCGATAGCCTGTTTTTTCTTGGTCTCGGCTTCAACCTTTGCCTTTTCAGCCGCAGCCTTCTTACGTGCCTCTTCTGCTTTCTTTTTGGACTCTTCCTCTGCTGCTTTACGTTTAGCTTCTTCTGCAGCTTTTTTCTTAGCTTCTTCTTCAGCTTTTTTCTTAGCTTCTTCCTCTGCCTTCTTCTTAGCTTCTTCTTCTGCCTTTATACGTGCAGCTTCTTCTTCGCTGGTTTCATCAATATTGGAGAGGTTCTCAATACCGGCTCCAAGGAAGTCTTCATCTTCATCGTCATCATCTATATCATACATAGATGAAACATCCGCGTCATCTTTGTTTCTGTCAGGTAAAATACTGAAAAGATCACCATTATTGTCATTTCCTTTTTTAGTCTTAACCTCTTTCACCTTAACATTCTTGCCCGGTGTCCATTCAGCATCATCTGAAACAACAGATGTCATATCATCTTCGTCAAATCGTTCTGCTTCATCAGATAACGTTGTCTTATCTTTACCTTTTATCTTATTCGGTTCAAGGGAAGCATTCATATTCAAAGTCGAACCAAGACCGCCTCCTGTCGCACCCGGTTTTCCTGAAAGGCCTTCTCCTGAAGGTGCACTACCAAGTCCACCAAGTCCGCCGGCTCCTTCTCCAAGGCCACCGCCAAGTCCGCCGAGACCGCCATAGCCTTCTCCAAGGCCACCACCAAGTCCGCCGAGGCCACCACCAAGTCCCTCATCGGCAATACCACCGAGGTTAAGACTGATCTTTGGCATTTCCTGCTTTTCATTCTTTTTCTCTGTTTTAGCTTCACTCTCTGCCTCTATATTATTTGTATCCGGCTTTTCAGCTTCAGCTTCTTTGTTCTCTGTCTCTTCAGGCTCATCCTCATGAACAATACCTAATGCTTCTTCTCTCTTACGACGCTTCTTCTCCTCAATTCGCGCAAGTTCTTCAGCAGACAAAGTCTTGTATTGGCTCTTGCTTCCACTATCTGAAGTTTTCTTTTTATTGCTGCTCTTATTCTTCAAAGCCTGTTCTTCTTCAAGTCTTTTCTGCTTTGCAGCTTCAGCAGCCCTTTCTTTTTCAAGCTGTGCTTTAATCGCAGCAATCATAGCTTCTGTTTGATCTATAGCCAATTTGTACGCCTCCTTCCACATTATCAAATAAAAAAAATAATATTTATATTAATCTAATTATTTGTCATTTTTTCTTAAGCTTATATTTTTTTTCATCGGAATGTTTTGATTCAGATTTCTTTACAGCTTCAGACTCTGAAGCACTATCATTTTCCTTTATGTTTTCCGATTCATCGGTTTCATCCTCGCTTGAAGGATTTAACACAAAGCTGTCCTGATGCATATTGAAATAATCAGTGTTTGATGCATATTTAGTTCCAAGCTCGATTCCGAGTCTTGCAAGCAATTCATCTGTCTCACTGATCAAAGCTTCCTCTTTTTTCAGATTTTCAGCCATCTTCTGATCGTATTCTTCCTGTATGTCTTCATGCTTTACATGTTCTACAACAGGTGGTTTATCACTGTTATAATCAGGGAAAAGACTTGATCTGAATGTAGGAAAATCTATTTTTCTGCCATTTACATTTGCAGAATTCTCAACCACCGGTTCTAAGATTTCTGATTCTGAATCTTTTATTTCAAAAACCTCTGTTTCAGGATTTTTTGATGCAGGATCATTTATTTCAAAATCGTCGGTTTCAAAAATCTTTGCTTCGGGAATCTCCGTTTCAGAAGCATCATTATCTATATCATAATCCTGTTCTGATATTACTTCTGAAGCTGATTCATCGAGTTCATCAGGTACCGACTCATCAAACGCTTCTGTTGTGACGTCGACAGTTTCTTCCGGTATATAAGCATCTGTTTCCGACTGTTCAGATTCTGTCGTCTCCGGCTCCGCCTGTTCCGGTTCTTCTGCTTCGATATCAACATTAACTTCCGCTTCGTCAATGATTTCAGCTTCCACATCTTCTTCCTGCTTGATTTCTTCTGTCTCAGACTGAATGATATCTTCATCACTTTCATCTGGCATCAGATCTTCCGGCACTTCCGAGATCTCTACAATATCGTCATCCTCATATGCCTGCTCAAACGAATCGTCTTCCCAATCGTCTGTATCAAATTTGTATTCATCCAGTGACTGGATCGCAACATCAATATCAAATTTATGATCTTTCTTTCCTTCAGATTCAGAAACATCTCCCGAAAGCTCTTCATTTTCACTTATCTGAGGTTCTTCCATGAGAACCGTCTCGTCTTCTTCTGCTAGCTGTTCAGCAATCTCCGCTACCTCTGCATCCTCATGTGGCTCCGCAGGTTCTGCATACTCAGCTTCTTCAGCAACAATCTCCGACTCTGTATTTTCTTCAGACTCAGGTTCTGTATTTTCTTTTTCAATAACTGTTTCAGTATCCGATTCTGCAGCCTCTTTCTCAACAATTTCTTCAGTCTCAGGTTCCGCAGTCTCTTCCTCAACAATTGTCTCAGTCTCAGGTTCCGCAGTCTCTTCCTCAACAGTTGTCTCAGTCTCAGGTTCCGCAGTCTCTTCCTCGACAATTGTCTCAGTCTCAGGTTCCGCAGTCTCTTCCTCGACAGTTGTCTCGATCTCCGGCTCGCTTTGTTCAAGCGCATCCGGGTCAACCATCAATACTGTATCGAAATCATCTGTAATATCCGAAGTATCAAAATCATCCAGACTTTCATCGAATGATTCTTCTGATATCTGATCCAGATTCTTTTCTTCGCTAACAATCGAAGCGGTCTCCGGCTCTTTCATTATATCTTCACTCTGAGTCGAATCTATATTCTCTTCTACCGCCATTACTTCATCCAGTAATTTGTCTTTGTCCGGTTGCAGCTTCTCTGTTTCAGCAATTACCTCTTCAATCGCAGCCTCTTCTTTCTTTGACAGTCGTCCTATATGAAATCTCTTTCCTTTATCCTTTTTTTCCTCTGACTGCTCATTTTCCTGTTGTTCTTTCTTCTGCTGTTTCTTTAATTCTTTCTTTTCTTTAGATTTAAGCAGCATCTGTTTGAACTTCACAGAATTTGGTATGGGTTCACGATCATCGACCATCAAAGTAATCTTAGGGTCTTTCGGGAACATACGAAGGTGATCAGCTTCCAAAACCTTTTGTTCAAATGTTCTGATCTCTTCCTGTTCTTTTGAATCATCCTCCTGTTCTGATGCAGGATAACAATATATAGTTTTCTCTACATCATATGATTTATCTCTAAGCCGGTTCACATTCTCAATATATGGGGAACCTTTATAGGTCGCGCAGAAAATTTCAGCCTCCGACTGAAGTTTCTCCATATTTCCCATTGCAGCATACAATAACAACATCTCAAAATCCCAAGCTGCATCCGTTTCGGCTTCATTTGCTGAAATAAGAATTCCATACAGCTCTTTGAACGATTTTCGTTTTGCTTTTGCAATCATGTATTCTATACGATATGTACCTGCATCTTTTTCATCTTGATTAAATTTATAGATGTCATAATATGTGTCTACAAGTGAGTAAAACCCCTCAGATAAATACACTTTAATCAGTGAATATATAATCTTATTTCCAACAGGCGCCATGGAGTGGGCTTTTACAAGAGCAGCTCTGGCTTCCGAATAACGTCCGTTTTCATAGTAAACTTCACCACAAATCTTGATAAACTGAGGTGAAAGCGATCTGGTCAAATCCTGATGTTCAAGTATATCCAATGCAAGACTATAATCCCCGCTTGCCGCAAGTTCTTTTATTTTGTTGACACTTGACATGCTAATTCCAGTACCCATCCAATCATACTCCTAAACTAATTTTCATCAGCTAATTTTATCACATCAGGTCATCTTTTACAACTGTCATGTACCTGAGTTTTGCTTCTTCGAGCATATATATGCACAAAGCAATCCTGTAAATAATCCAGCTATCAATCCTCCTATATGCGCTGCATTATCTATGCCTTCCGAAACATATCCATTCAATATTGTGATCACGGATAAAAAAATAAGATCCTTTAATGAAATATCTGATATCTTTCCTTTACCAAAAAAGGCAAAAACAATCAATATACCCATCAAGCCGCAGATTGCACCCGATGCACCTCCTGCATATTCGTAAAAGTTTCCCATATAACAACTGACTATCGAACAAACAGATGCTACAATGCCGCAGAACAAATATACGCATATATACTTTACTTTCCCCAGCAGATATTCTACCCTTGCTCCAAGAGCAATCAATACAACCATATTGCTTAAAAGATGCGTCAGAGAAAAATGGAAAAACATAGATGTTAGCAGTCTGTAATACTGCTTTTCAACAAGAACATACCGAAGATTATCTGTCAGAATTTCTTCAAGAAAAGAATATCCGTAAGCATCCCTGGTATATACATATGCTATGAATACCAAAATATTGAGCAATACCAGAATCGGTGTTACCACTCCAAATATTTCCTTTAACCGGATACGCCAGTGGTCTTTTTCCGCATAAATCTCTTTTTCAAGAATCCTCTGTAACCCGTCAAAATCTGCCGGTTGATTCTCAAAAATATATAATTTACCATAATCCTCACTGAACAGCCAGACATTGTCCATCTTCTTAATGATCGTACTTAAGTCGTCATCAAATATTCCGTCCTTGGTAAGTAGCAGGTTCAAAATCATAACTCTTTTTCCTGTTTCTTCCAGATCATTTCTAATCTGTGAATTAAACTTTATAAGATTATCCGCTTTCAAATTTCTGCTATTTCCAAGCACAATAACGTATATGGCATCGCCTTCCGCTCTGCCATATACATTATTACTGTCAGGATTTAATTTTTTATATCCTTTTTCCCCCAGATGCTCAATGATCTGTAACATATATTGTTGCATTTTTACAATCCAAGGAACAGATTCTCAACCTTCTCAATTACAGTTTCCTTCATATCTCCACGTGTTTTTTCATACTGAATACCGGATTCCATAATCTCCAATAACTGCATACGAAGTCCTGAATCAATATCCTTAATATACTTCATAAGGACATCCTTGATCTCCATAACATATTCTTTCTGTTTCATTTCTTCCAACATCGGCTCATAATTAAATGTTATGCTGTTCTTCATCTCATCCTGTTTTCTGCCACAGATCACGCATTCCTCTGCGCCACCTTCATTTACATGTCCGCAGTTACAGGTCCATACAAGTCCATCCGACTTATAATTACATACAGCATCAAGACCTTTTTTAACTTTAAGTGCTTTATACTTCAATGCACTCATTTCAACATCGATCGGATCATCTCCGCATGAATATACACCTCTTGCAGTTACATATTTCTGAATATATACTTTACAACTTGTAATAATCTTTATGTATTTTTCAGGAAGTTTACATTCTATATAATCAGATTTTAATAATGATACATTTGTTTTATCAAATACAAAATCCACACCTGTTAATGTGATTTCATCACCGTAAATATTTACAAACTGAATGTCTGCTTTGATTGCTTTGACATCATCCATATTGTAATTATTATACCATGCCGAAATCTTGGTTCCGTTTCCTTCAGATGCAAGGATAACTTTTACGGCTCTCGGTACAAGCTTGTCGTAATAATTATTTACATATAATTCTTTTCTTACAAAATCGCTCTTTTCAAATTCGGATTTGTACTCTTTTTTCACCGAAACAAGTGTACCGCTAACAATAACCGCTGAAATATTAGATGAATAATCAACTATATTTGTTTTAAAGCCTACGACCGCATTGTAATTTGTCTTTCCGACAACTTCCTCAAATGACTTGATGGTTTCCTTCATTGTTCCATCCAGCTTGTCATGGTACATGCTGCTTCTGTCTGTTGCAATGTCAGCAATAGATGCACCGATCTCCTTTAAAAAATTAGAGCTTAAAATTGTCTGTACAAATTTATAAGGACCATATTCTGTTATCTCATATCCTTCAAAACTTGTGCCTGATGTAATCATAATATTTGCCATGTGTAACGCACCTCCAAAAATATATGAAAATTGTATCACAATATATCGGAATAGACAAATACTTTTTGTGAATTTTATATTAAAATCGCGTCTTTTTTTAGTAATTTTACTCAAATAACCACAAGTATTGTTTAAATTGCAATCGGAATATTCTTCACCTGTGGTCCTGTCTGATAATCTTCAATTGTAAAATCATCCAACGTAAACTGATAAAAATCTTTTACATCCGGATTCATGGTAAACTTTGGTGCAGGATAGGTTTCTCTGGATATCAGCTCTTTTACGATCGGAATGTGTCTGTCATAAATATGTGCATCTGCAATTACATGCACCAATTCTCCCGGTTTAAACCCTGTAACCTGTGCAATCATATAAACCAGTGCTGCATACTGAACAACATTCCAATTATTTGCCGCAAGTACATCCTGTGATCTCTGATTCAATATAGCATTCAGGCGATCTCCTGTTACATTAAATGTCATCCCATAAGCACACGGATACAGATTCATCTCATGAAGATCCTCGTGTACATACATATTTGTCATCATACGACGACTGTATGGATTATGTTTCAGATCATAAATCAAGCGATCCACCTGGTCAAACATACCTTCTTTGTACTGGTGTTTTACACCCATCTGATATCCGTAAGCTTTTCCGATCGAACCATCTTCATCTGCCCAGCTATCCCAGATATGACTTTTCAGATCATGTACATTATTGGATTTTTTCTGCCAGATCCACAGTATCTCATCTATAGCAGACTTAATATATGTCTTTCGAAGTGTAATTGCCGGAAATTCCTTTGACAGATCATAGCGGTTTACGACGCCAAACTTTTTGATCGTGTAAGCACTTGTTCCATCCTCCCACTTAGGGCGGACTTTTTCTCCCTCTGTACTATATCCGTTTTCTATGATTGATCTACACATTTCTATAAAAATATCATCCGCACGACTCATTTTATACCTCCGTTTTTTTCATAAATAAAGCTTCTGTAATTGTATCGTATCAACCGAAAAAACGCAACTTATTACATGAAACACTACCATTTATTACATTTCGGCACTTTTTTCCTGCAAATCGTGTATGATGTTGCAAAGAAATGAAAGGAGACTTACACAAATGCCAAATGAAAATTATCCATTACCTAAGCTTCTACGTTACTTCCGTGAGAAAAAACAAATGACGCAGGCAGAGGTCGCCGAGCAGCTCTCAATCTCGCGATCCGGATATGCTAATTATGAATCAGGGCGGATACTTCCCGGTATCGAACATATAGCCAAATTATCGAAGATTCTCGACCACGACTTCCTGTTCGCCTATTCCATGTCATTAAAAAACGCAGAACAGGACAATTACAATCTGATTGAAGCAGTCAGTGATCCATCTGCATATCAGGCTGTTCCTGTTCGCAAAGAAACAATTACTGATCTTATCAATCAGTTGAAGGAAGTCCCAACATGGGAGTTGGAGCTACTAAAAACCTATGTACAATTATACTGTAATGAGAAAAACGAAAAGGAGAAAAAGAATATATGACATCCGTTATCCGAACCAATATAGGCAGTGCACTGTTATCCCTTCGAAAAAGCAAAACCTTATCCATGCGTGAAGCAGCCGAAGAATTAAAAATATCCCAATCTGCCTATTCCCAATACGAACGTGGCAGTTCTATACCCGATATAAAAACAATTTTTTATGCATCAAATTACTATCATATCAATATTCAGTTTCTTGTATTTCTAATCTGTATTGATCTTGCATCTCTGGAAAACATTAAAAATGAGAACCTTTTTCAGTTATTTACCTTTGACAATATATTTGACTGGGATTTTTTTCATGTATTTAAAGAGTATGATCGTCTGTCTAAAAATTACAAGGATGCCGTCACCCGTTTTCTTCATGCCGCAAATATCTGTAATCAGAATGAATCCAGAAAAAACAACAACTAAAAAAACAGCAGTCAGATCTGTTTTATAGCTGTCTGACTGCTGCATTTATCGTATTCATTACTTTTTTCTTATCTGCGCTCCAAAGCGGTGCGATCAATAGTTTCTTCGGTCCGTCTCCGGTCAGGCGATGGATCACCATATCCGGCGGCAGTACCTTCAGACACGAAACAACACATTCTGTATAATCTTCCAGCGACAAAACAGAACATTCTCCATTCTGATACAATTCAGCAAGGTTGGTTCCTTTAAGGACATGAAGTAGTTGTAGCTTTATGCCCTGTGCACCGCTCTTTCCTATATACTCTGCTGTTTCGATCATATCTCTCTGTGTCTCTCCCGGAAGTCCCAATATCATATGTACGATCACATGTACACCAAGATCACAGAGTTTTTTTACTGCCTCGTCATATACCGAAAGCGGATATCCGCGATTAATAAGCTTTGCCGTTTCCTCATGGATCGTCTGAAGTCCGAGTTCTACCCACACCGGCTTGATTCTCTGTATATCACGCAGCATATCGATCACCTGATTTCCCAGGCAATCCGGTCTGGTTGCAATTGAAATAACTGCAATGTCTGACCGCATCGCTGCATTTCTATAAATATCCCGCAAACGGTCGATATCACCATAAGTATTCGTAAATGACTGAAAATATGCAATATAATGTTTACCTTTGAACTTCGAAGCAACCAGCTGTTTTGCCTGTTCGATCTGTTGATCTATGTCCATATCCGCTTTTGGACTGAAATCACCCGATCCTAGACTACTGCAAAAGATACAACCGCCAATTCCTGCCGTTCCATCCCGGTTCGGGCAGGTGGTTCCAGCATTTAATGACAGCTTGTATAATTTCTCCCCGAAGGTATCCTTTATATATTGATTTGCTGTATATATATTCATCTTACATATTCCTTATACATTGAACTGCCATGTTCATGTCCATCTCCATATTATATATCTTCCATATACAACTTCCATATCGATCAGACAGCAGCTTTACTGTTTAAAAAAATTCGAGCAGCTTCTCCGGCTTATGGATGATCTGGGTAGCACCATGTTCTAACAGGAATTCTTCATCACGAAAGCCCCAGGTAACAGAGATACATTCCAGTCCGCTGTTCTTTGCGGTCATGATATCCACATCTGAATCTCCAACATAGACTGTGCCTTCCCGTCCAATCTGCATTTCCTTCATTGCTTCTATGCAAGTGTCCGGTGCCGGTTTCTTTGCTACATTTGCAGACTCTCCGATCGCTGTACTTATATATGCACCAAAGAACTGATCCCTCAGTCCCTTCACTGCAGCATCAAATTTGTTCGATACGATACCTACCGGTATTTCTTTTTCTTTTAACGCCTTAAGCACATCGACAACTCCCTCGTAAGGGCCTGTCTTATTCAACATATTCTTTGAATAATGTTCCTTGAATATCGCGAGTGCTTTTAATGTATCGTCCTCTGAAGTTCCCGTCGGAACTGCACGCTCCATCAGCTTCTCTACGCCATTCCCTACAAAGCGGCGGACCTCATCGATTGTCCGTTCCGGATAATTCATCTGACGAAGTGCGTAATTTGTACTGTCTGCCAGATCCTCTAATGTATTTAAAAGTGTTCCATCCAAATCAAATATAACTGCCTGATATTTCTTCATTGTACATCTGCCTTTCTGCCTTTGTTCTATTCCGGCTGATCGAGTTCCTGTACGGCACGGACAAGTGCCGGAACGATCTGCTTCTTTCTGGAAACCACGCCTTCCAGATATGCATAATGATCGACAAATTCCGTCTGGAATGCACGGGAACAGATCTCCTCTGCCTCATCTCCAAATGCCAACATTCCGGAACTATCGTCTAAGATACTTGTCATTACAAACAAAAATACATCACATCCATTTTCTGTATAATCGGTCAGATACTCATACATACTCTTCTGTATCTGCTCAATCTCTCTGGTATTGATCGATGTGATCTGTCCGATCGCAAAGGTACGTCCGTCGATCTCAAATTTCTTATAATCCTGATGCAGAATCTCATCGATTGTCTTTCCCTTCAGATTACTTCCGGCATCAAACATCTCCATTGCGAAATCATTTACATTAATCTCGGCAAGTTGCGCCAGTGCATATGCTGCATTCTTATCCTCACAGGTACAGGTCGGTGATTTAAACAGCAGCGTATCTGATAAAATAGCCGCACACATCAATCCTGCAATCTTCTTATCCGGTATAATGTTCTGCTCTCTGTACATCTGATATATGATCGTAGATGTACAGCCAACCGGCTGATTTCTGAAATAAACCGGTGCAAGCGTTTCTACATTTGCAATTCTATGATGATCGATGATCTCCCGGATCTCTGCCTTGTCGATATTATCAACCGACTGTGTACGTTCATTATGATCGACCAGGATCACCTGTTTTTTTCTGGCATTGATATAGTTACGTCTGGAAACCAGTCCCAGATAATTTCCACTCTTATCTACAACAGGGAAATAACGAACTCTCGTCTTCGACATAACACTTTTTATCGTTTCAACCGAATCATCCTCGTTAAACGTCATTATATTATCACGAACCATAAAGAACCTTACCGGTATACTCTGACCGATCAGTCTGGCCACCTTATAAGTATCATTCTGAGATGTGATGATCGAACAGCCCTTAAATGCCGCAAGCTTCACAACATCGTCATCCACCTTATCCACCAGACAAAGGATCAGCATACCTGCTCCCTTTTCGATAGCCATTAGCTGAGATTCCTTCCGGTCACTTAAGATAACAATGTCGTCCGGCTTTACAAAATGCTCCATAAGCTCCACATGTGCCGCGCCTATGATAACTTTTCCTTTCGTAATATAACTATGCGGATTTCCACAGACCATCTCACCATCGATCGTCTCCATGATATGTCGGCACCTGGTTCTCGCTTTATACAAAATATCGTCTTCCGAATTCAACATATAAGCTTCTGCAATATCTCCAACAGTTAATATTCCACGAATCTTTCCGTTCTCCACAACCGGCAACGTCGTTGCATCATTCTTCTGCATGATCTCAAATGCCTTCTTCATTGTTGTATCACCCGGTACACCGGAAACGAGCCGGTAAGAAATATCACTCAACTGGGTGTCCACGTTTTTGATCAACTCCGGTACTTCCACATCAAAATAATTTAATACAAATTCTGTTTCTTTATTGATATTACCCGCTCTTTTGGGAATGTATTTATTTTCTGACTGATTCTTAAGATCTGCATACGCGATCGCTGAACAAATCGAATCCGTATCCGGATTCTTATGTCCGATCACAAACACCTCATCTCTTGGAATGTTATGCATATTCCACCTCCTATTAAGAACACAAAACAGCCTGCTGCAAAATGCAGCAGCCTGTTTTGTCAGGTTGTATCATATTATACTTATAATTCGCTGATGTCAACCAGTGATAATCGTCTATTTGCGGATGACTCCAAACTTGTAAGCAGTGCATTCGCTGTATCAAGACTTGTAAGACAGGTAACACCGGTTTCAACTGCATGACGTCTGATCACGAAACCATCCTTGCTTCGTTCAACACCCTGTGACGGAGTATCGATGATCAGATCGATCTCATGACTTAAGATCAGATCCAACAGGTTTGGTGATGGTTCCTCTACTTTGTTGATCAGTTCAGCAGGCACTCCATTCTCATTCAGGATTCTGCATGTGCTCTTTGTAGAGAAGATCTCATAACCAAGAGCCGCAAAACGTCTGCCGATTTCTACTGCATCCATCTTATCTGCATCCTTAACTGTAAGAATCATCTTCTTTGTCTTTGGAAGATTTACACCTGCGCCAAGGAACGCTTTGTAAAGGGCTTCGTTGTAGTCCTTGGAGATACCAAGACATTCACCTGTTGATTTCATTTCCGGTCCCAGACTGATCTCGGCTCCACGGATCTTCTCAAATGAGAATACCGGCATCTTGATCGCAAAGTATTCTGCTTCCGGCTGAAGTCCCGGCTTATATCCCATATCCTTGATCTTCTCGCCTGTGATAACACGGGTTGCAAGATCTACGATTGGAATACCAGTAACCTTGCTGATATATGGAACAGTACGGCTGGAACGAGGATTTACCTCAATTACATATACTTCATCATTGTATGCGATAAACTGTATATTGATCAGACCGATTACATGAAGGCTGTTTGCAAGCTTTCTTGTATAATCTTCAATTACACGTTTGATCTTTGGTGAAAGCGTCTGTGCAGGATATACAGAGATACTATCACCGGAATGGATACCGGCTCTCTCTACATGCTCCATGATACCAGGGATCAGGATATCTTCTCCATCACATACGGCATCTACTTCTACTTCCTTACCCATGATATATTTATCAACCAGAACAGGATGCTCCTGAACATGTCTGTTGATGATATCCATAAATTCAATAATATCTTTATCAGAGATCGCGATCTGCATTCCCTGTCCGCCTAATACATAAGAAGGTCTTACCAGAACCGGATAACCGAGTTCATTGGCTGCCTCTAAGGCTTCATCTCTGGTAAATACCGTTTTTCCGGCAGGTCTTGGGATACAGCACTTCTCAAGGATCTCATCAAATAATTCTCTATCCTCAGCGGCATCTACATTCTCTGCACTTGTACCAAGGATCGGAACACCCATCTCCATCAGTGCTTCCGTCAGCTTGATCGCTGTCTGTCCGCCGAACTGAACAACCGCACCATCCGGTCTTTCCAGATCTACAATTGCTTCTACATCCTCTGCTGTCAGTGGCTCGAAATACAGCTTATTTGCAATATCAAAATCTGTACTGACTGTCTCAGGATTATTATTTACGATAATGGTCTGGTATCCCTTTCTCTCAAATGCCCATGTACTGTGTACGGAGCAGTAATCGAATTCGATACCCTGTCCGATACGAATAGGACCGGAACCAAGAACCATAACCTTCTTTACGGAATGATCTTCCTCTACTTCATTCTCACCGTCAAAGCAGGAATAATAGTATGGTGTAGATGCTTCAAACTCTGCAGCACAGGTATCAACCATCTTGAAAGATGCACGGATACCATAGCCATACCGCAGCTCTTTGATCTCTTTTGTTGTCTTTCCTGTAAGCTGTGCGATTACCTTATCCGGGAATTCTACACGCTTGATCTCCTTCATCAGTTCCTTGGAGATATCTCCCTTGGAATCACGGATCTCCTGTTCATAGTCAACCAGATTGTTGATCTTATCAATGAACCAAAGATCAATCTTTGTGATATCGTGAATTGCTTCCTGTGTAATGCCACGGCGAAGTGCCTCAGCGATAACAAAGATACGTCTGTCATCTACATGATGCAGAAGCTTTAAGATATCACTGTCAGACATATTCTTATATCTGCTGGAATGAAGACCATCTACATGCTGTTCCAGAGAACGGATTGCTTTCATCAATGCGCCCTCAAAGTTTGTGCAGATACTCATAACCTCACCGGTTGCCTTCATCTGTGTTGTCAGATCATGATCTGCCTTGATGAACTTATCAAACGGAAGTCTAGGAATCTTAACAACAACATAGTCCAGTGCAGGCTCAAAACTTGCAAACGTCTTCTTGGTAATTGCATTCTGGATCTCATCCAGATTATAACCAAGTGCGATCTTTGCAGAAACCTTGGCGATCGGATAACCGGTTGCCTTGGATGCAAGTGCTGACGAACGGCTTACACGAGGATTTACTTCGATTACACAATATTCAAATGTAGTTGGATGTAATGCAAACTGTACGTTACAGCCACCACGGATATTTAATTCAGAAATAATATTTAATGCAGATGTACGAAGCATCTGATACTCTTTATCACCCAATGTCTGGGATGGTGCTACTACGATAGAGTCACCGGTATGGACACCGACCGGATCCAGATTCTCCATATTACAAACTGTAATACAGGTACCATTTGCATCACGCATTACTTCGTATTCGATCTCTTTCCAGCCTGCGATACAACGCTCTACCAGAACCTGACCGACACGACTAAGTCTCAGACCATTCATCAGAATCTCGACAAACTCTTCTTCATTTTCAGCGATACCACCGCCGCTTCCGCCGAGGGTATATGCCGGACGGAGTACAACCGGATATCCTATCTTCTTAACAAATTCCAGACCGGCTTTTACCGTTGTAACAACCTCAGATGGTGCTACAGGCTCATGGATCTTCTCCATGGTTTTCTTGAATTCCAGTCTATCCTCTGCTTTTTTGATTGTTGAAGAAGATGTACCGATCAACATAACATCATGTTCTCTTAAGAAACCGGACTCTTCCAGTTCCATTGCGATATTTAAAGCTGCCTGACCACCCAGTGTTGGCAGAAGGCTGTCCGGTTTTTCCTTCTCGATCACTGCTTTTACTACATCGGCTGTTAATGGCTCAATGTATACCTTATCTGCGATATCCTTATCTGTCATGATCGTAGCCGGATTGGAGTTGATCAGGACAACGCAAAGGCCTTCTTCTTTTAATGAACGACAAGCCTGTGTACCGGCATAGTCAAATTCTGCAGCCTGTCCGATTACGATAGGACCGGAGCCAATTACAACAACTTTTTTAATATTCGGATTCTTTGGCATTACTTAGACACCTCCATCATATTCATAAATACATCAAACAAGAAGTCTGTATCAAGAGGACCGGCACATGCTTCCGGATGGAACTGTACGGTCTGTGCATTCTTACCAAGGTAATGAACACCTTCTACTGTACCATCATTTACATTGATAAAGCTGACCTCGGCAACCTTTCTGTCAAGGCTCTCTTCTTTTACCATATATCCATGATTCTGAGTTGAAATATAAACCTTTCCGGTCTTTAAATCTTTTACAGGATGGTTCGCACCTCTGTGACCGTATTTCATCTTTACGGTATCGCCGCCATTTGCAAGTGCAAGCAGCTGATGTCCAAGACATATTGCAAAAATAGGAATATCTGTATCGAAAAGTTTTTTCACTTCTTTGATCGTAACCTTACAATCCTTTGGATCTCCAGGTCCGTTTGTTAACATGATGCCGTCCGGTGCATCTGCGATGATCTCCTCCGCAGGTGTCTCAGCAGGATATACAGTAACCTGACAACCTCTCTTTAATAAAGATTTGATAATATTTCTCTTAACGCCGAGATCGATCACAGCTACCTTGTAGCCATCTCCCGGATAAACTTTCTTTTCTTTGCATGTAACATCAAGAACAACATGTCCCATCTCCCATGCTTTGATCCGCTTCAGACAATCTTCAAGGTCATAAGAAGCATTTGTTGTGATCATGCCCTTCATTGTACCCTGATTTCTGAGGATCTTGGTCAAGGCTCTGGTATCAACTCCCTCGATACCTGTTATATTGTTATTAATAAGGAACTGGTTAATACTCTGTTCACTTCTAAAGTTACTTGGCTTCTTCGCAATCTCTCTTACAATAAATCCTGACTGCCATGGTTTATCAGCCTCCATATCTTCCAGACATACACCATAATTACCAATCAACGGATATGTCATACAAACTGCCTGCCCGGCATAGGATGGGTCTGTCAACACCTCTAAGTAACCTGTCATAGACGTATTGAAAACAATTTCGCTTATGATCTCATCGGTTGCTCCAATACTGGTGCCTTCAAATACATGTCCATCTTCAAGTATCAAAAAAGCTTTCATAATACAATTCCTTTCTTCTTTTTTCTATTTTTGCTCAAAAAAAAAGAGTGAACAGAGAATCTGTGCACACATACAAAGATCCTCATCTGCCTCTTTTTTCTAGTTTTGTCAATTCTAACACATTTGTTATTGTTAGACAACACTTTTTCATCGAAATTCGTCAACTTATTTCTGAGCAGCTTCCTGCTTCATTTTTTCTGCTGCTTCATACACTCTTCTGCTGAATTCACAGCCGCAGAAGTTCTGTCTATATAAATTATATTCCTTTGAAAGCTCGATCGAATGTTTATATCCGTTTTTCTTCTTAAAATCACTATGCAAAAATGTTATACCATACTGCTCACCCAGTTCTTCTCCGATCTCATTGAGCCAGTCTGCATTTTTATGCGGGCTGATCGACAGTGTCGTAGTAAAATAATCAAATCCATGCTTCTTTGCAAATGCTGCACTTTTATCCAGACGAAGCTTATAACAGGCATAGCACCGGATTCCACGTTCCGGTTCCTCTTCCATTCCTTTTGCCATTTCAAGAAACCGTTCGCTCTCATGCTCTTCCAGATATGACTCCACCCCATTCTCCTGATATACTTCATGAACAAAGCGTTTTAATTCATTCCAGCGTTTCTCGTATTCTTCATCACTTGTGATATTCGGATTATAAAAATAAGCAGTAATATCAAAATAATCGGTCAGAACTTCAAGGCAATGACTGGAACACGGGGCACAGCAGCAATGAAGCAATATCTTCTTTTTACTGCCGGAATCCGATATTTTCTTCAATTCTTCTTCCATCATAGTATAATAGTTTGCATTTTTCACTATTTATCTCTCCTTTTTTATCAAAAATAACGGAAGTTTTTCCCTTTTTTTGCCTTTTTGTGCATTATTTACAGTTGACTTTGTGCTATCTATACAATATACTATATTCAAACAAACATAGACATACTATATGATGGAGGTGTTTATCATGACAGTTGAACAGGCAATCAAAAAATACAAATTACAGCCGGTAAGTGTCAGCGTTGCAAAAGTGAAAGCCAAAGAACTGAATGTGGAGGAAGTTTTGTACATGAATGTACAGAAGAATAAATACGCCTACATTGTTAAAGATGGTGCACGGGGAATCATGCTTTACTCCGATGAAAGAAGTCTTTATACCAAATTGTATAAAGGACTTAAGATGACTCCTCTTCAGCCATAGTTTCGTATTTAATTTCACACCACATAAAAGAAGCTTATCATCAGAAGTCCGGATTTCAGACCGAATCTGTTATAAGCTTTTTTTATTACTCTAAACGTCGCAGCTGCTTCAACAACAAAAAAACTCGCTTTGTATTTATATTTAAAACAATCTGTACTCCGGCAATTCTTCTCCAAACAGAAAATGCCTGATTCCATCATCCACAAATATTATGATCAATGAAAGGAACATCCACAACACAGAATATGGCAGACATATCTGCCCCATCACATTATATGGCAGATATGAATAATCCCATACTCCGACATGAAAGATCAGATTTACTATAACTCCGGTAATAAATTCCAACAATGTTATGATCTCTGCCGATAAAAACATCTGTAACGAGATCGGCATTCTCGGGAACATCTGATTCAAACCTCCGCAGGCAATCATACACAGCCCCCCACAGATTATCATGGAATAATGAGAATAATCTCTGGTAAATATTTCAAGAAAATAATATACCATTCCTCCGGTCAAAAACAAAGACAGATATTTAAAAAAAGTAATTTTCATCGCAAGCACCTCTTTTATAGTATCTGTCTTTCTGCTTATAAATATGTGTCCGTTCCTGACTTTCTCTATTCCCGGATTTTTCCTTTGAAAAATTGTTTTACATGTTCAATCGTCTTTGCATCAAGCTCTAACAGGACTTCCTCTGTGCGGTTATTCTTATTCAGGATGAAAGAATAAACAGGATTCTCTGTGTTCTTATCCTTTGAAGTGAAATTCATCGTTTTAATACCGGAATTTGCCTGATGCTCATTATCCCTATAGATTGAATCTACAGTCGTGATCTGTTTTACTTCTCCGCCTTCAAAATGATACACCTGTTTTCTGCTGCTCTTTGCGGTGATCCTTGCAACCTCAACATCATCATTTACGAACAAATATTCAAACTCACACTCTTTTCGATTAATCGCAAATGAAAATATAATTACACCAACAACCGCAAGCGGAAGTCCAAAGATTGTGCCTCCCGGTACAAAGAACATAAAAAATGCTCCCACCACGGTGATAATTGCTCCAAGTACGATCAATGCCATGATTCCGGCAGAAGTCTTTGTTTTCACTATATGTTCTACATATCCGTCTGTTGTCATTTTATTTCTCCTTTTTGTATATACACTCTACAACTATTATACATGGTATCCATATTTTTTTAAACCACTTCATTTATGAAAATACGATCTGATTTTCTATATAATTCTGTGTACTCCGTATATGGCTCATAAAACATGATCCCACGGCCTTTCTTTATCATCTTATGATCTGTATATGTTCCAAACAATTCAACCTTAGAAAATACAGGAATATCACTCTCACAAATTCCATATAACAACGGATCAAGTGATCCGGTAACTGTACAATACTGAACGATCTCTGCGCGATCCCCATCATACATGGTTCCATACACCGCCGCTATCTCATTCTCATCCTTTATAATATATACATCACCGAACAGGGACTGACATTCCATTCCAAGATCTTCCAGGTAGGCTCTGGTTCGTGGTACAAAGAGATCATAGCGTTGTGCCAGTTTTTCAGAAAAACTCTGCAACTGTTCATCTGTTATATCTTCCAACCCACAAAGCTCATAATCATTCTTCTCAGGTTTCAGATCGGTTATATTATAAAAGCCGCTTTCTACTACCGGAGCAAATCCCAGACCTTTATAATAGATCTCTTTCTCCGGCATCAGATAAATATAATCGTAATCATTCTCAGCCGCATATGCAAGCACATGCTTCATTAATATCGACATGATTCCATGTCTTCGGAACTCAGGCTCGGTCGCAACGCCAACGATATATCCACCCTTTTTATATGTGGTTGCTCCTGCTGTCGTCTCAGCAAGAGTATATGAATTCAAATGCACCATAGAAATAATCTTGGAGTCAGTCTTTGCCACAAAGATATGATTCCTTGTTGCCACATTTGAAAAATAATAATCCATATATGCATCCTGATCGTCAAATGACTGTTTCCAGAGCTTACGGATCTCGTTCATATCTTCCGCTCCGGCAGTTTCTATCCTGATCGAATCAAACGTTTTGCAATCCATCTGATCGCATCTTTCTTCATTCATACCCTAAACTACCTACTGTCTGACCGGACAGCCCTGACAGCCGGCGCAGCCTCCCTGGTTCATTCCCATAACATCATAATCATAGTTCCCGACAGTCTCTAACAGACAGACAGCCTGTGAACTGATTCCAAGACCCACTCCGGTAAATCCCAGCTTTTCCTCTGTCGTAGCCTTCACATTCACCCTGTTCACCGGAAGTTCCAGACATTCTGCAATATTCTTTCTCATATCTTCTATATATGGGGCAAGCTTCGGCTGCTGTGCGATCACTGTCGCATCTATATTCTCTATAAAGAAAAATTTCTCATCCAGAAGCTTCTTCACTTTCTTTAACAGCACCATGCTGTCTGCCCCCTTATAACGGTCATCTGTATCCGGAAAATGCCTGCCGATATCTCCCAATGCCGCAGCACCGAGAAGCGCATCCATGATCGCATGAAGCAGAACATCTGCATCTGAATGCCCAAGCAGTCCTTTCTCGTATGGAATCTCCACTCCGCCAAGGATCAACTTTCTGTCTTCTACTAATTTATGAACATCATAGCCCATTCCAACTCGCATATTTGATTTCTCCTTATTATTTCATTCACTCATATTTTTCTATCGTTATGATGACCACATGAACCGGCATCAATATGCCGGTTTATTCAAATACCATCACACTGCTACAAAAAAAATCGCCATGATATCATGACGATTAAAGGTTAGTAGCGGGAGGGGGATTTGAACCCTCGACACTGCGGGTATGAACCGCATGCTCTAGCCAACTGAGCTATCCCGCCATATTTTATTTTAAATGGGACCTACAGGGCTCGAACCTGTGACCCTCTGCTTGTAAGGCAGATGCTCTCCCAGCTGAGCTAAGATCCCATTTCGTTTGTGTTCTCTGTCGAACACCTTTGCTAGTATAAGGGATATACCGATAATTGTCAAGAACTTTTTTCAACTTTTTTAAAACTTTTTTATTTGTTAAAAAATCTGCTTCCGACTACATTCGATGATTGTCGATCAGACTGATGATCAGGTTCACGATAAACAAAATTGCAGCAACCGGAATGATCACATATACAAGAATCTTAACTCCGATCACAACCAGTAATACGATCAGGGCAAGTAATAAAACAAGTCCGATTCCGATCACAACCTTACCAAGCGTCGTAGAAAAATCAAGTTTTCCAAAGCAGACACTGGTATTTCCATTTTCATCCATTTTGATATGCCAGCCCTTTGGTGTGTCTCCTCCATCTCGGCTCACACTTCCGCGTCTGCCGTTCGTTGTCTCTGTATAGGTATAGCTCTGTTCTGTCCGGTCAGCTCCTGCGGTATCAACGATCGTCTTTGCGATCAGTCGCCCGGAGCCAAGTTCCGCAACAATTTCCTCCTCAGTCTTACCTTCTGCTATTTTTCTCCGGAAATAAGACTCATAATATTCTATTGTTTCACGATATTTCTCATATGATACATTCCCATCCAAGCCTTCTCTGAGCTGATCCATAAATTCCTTCTTACTCATTTTTATCACACTTCACTCTCCCCTGTTCATCAGGCATTGAGTTTTCCTTTCTCCCGTACTGTCACGGGCATTTTGTTTTACAATAATAAAATCATATATTTACATATACAATGATCACATAATATTCTCCCATATCTTCAACCAGATACTTAAGTTTTTTTATAGCCGAACTGTCATAGAGAAATGACAGATCCGGTCTGTCCGTATCCATATAATAAACAATTGCTTCGAGCACATCCGAGCGTCCGATCTGCTTCGTGATCCCTTTCTTATATGCTTCAAAATCATCAAATACTGCAAATGTCTTCACATAATAATTCATATCTGTATCTGTGCAGGTACGGTAAAACTCCCGTTCCCATGTATGATTTTCGGCAAGTGCCTCATCTGTCAGATTAAAATATGTGTGTTTTATATACGATCCCATGTCCGGAACCGCATCATCCCAAGTCAGATCGATATTATACCATTTGCCATTAAGTTCAACCTGATTCCACGCATGCAGGTCACCATCTGCCGTTCCGACTACAATATCACATGGAATATCAAGACAGGTCATCAACATAAAAAACGCTTCCGCATAACCATCACATACTGCTTTATGAGATACAAGGACACCATAGGCATCATATGCATCCTGCTGTTCCTCCGGAAAACCATATACACAGTTTTTTATCAGATAGTCATGTACCGCCACCTCTTTGTCAAAATCACTCATCGGTTCTTTGATGCAGGTCTGATAAAATTCTATATATGCATCATACATAGCAATCGCTTTCTTTTTATCCGATGGTATCTCTTCATCAAAAAGCGCTTTCCGGATCACATAGTAATTCTCGCTACGATCAAAAGAAAGCTGAATTGCAAGATAATCACCGGAAGATACCAATACCCGATAGGTATCTACACTTCCGAATGCCGAATCCACATATTTATTAATATCACTGATATCCTTTATCTTTACATTCTTTACATAAAAGATATCAGAATCATTTCCATCCTCCATCGAATGCATTACATTTGTTCGTAATGCTACCAGTCCGTTCACAACATCCTGACGATGAAATATATTAAAAAATGCCCATCTTCCTGTATAGAAAAGAACGATCAGCACAAGTGCCGTAATGATTCCTTTCAAAATAAAATGTCGTTTCTTCATCCAATCCATCCATTCTGACAATTTAGGTTATTTTATCATCTGTCCACAACTGCTGTAAACCTGTAAATATCTTTTTCATAAAAATTTGATATTTACCATGCAAAATTCTTCTGCTAATCCCTGTTTTTGTTGATTAAGCTCTCATCCTGTTGTAAAATGAAACAGTTAAAATAATTTTAGAGAAAAGAGGAACTACATTATGGCACAGCTCTGGGGTGGTCGTTTTACAAAAGAAACAGACCAATTAGTATATAACTTTAATGCTTCGATCTCTTTTGATCAGAAGTTCTATAAACAGGATATCCGCGGAAGCATTGCGCATGTTACCATGCTTGCAGCATCCGGCATCCTTACAGAAGCAGAACGAGATCAGATCATCGACGGCTTAAACAGCATACTTACCGATGTGGAAAATGGTACACTTGAAATCACATCCAAATATGAAGATATTCACAGCTTTGTAGAAGCAAATCTGATTGACCGTATCGGTGATACCGGTAAGAAATTACATACCGGAAGAAGCCGTAATGATCAGGTAGCTCTTGATATGAAGCTCTATGTAAGAGATGAGATCGTTGAAATTAAAGCTCTTGTACTGGAATTAATGAACACCTTACATTCCCTGATGAAGGAACATATCCACACATATATGCCCGGATTTACACATTTACAGAAGGCGCAGCCGATCACTCTCGCCCATCACTTTGGTGCATACATGGAGATGTTCAAGCGTGATTACGGCCGTCTGTGTGATATCTATGCAAGAATGAATTACTGTCCACTGGGCTCCGGTGCTTTAGCCGGCACAACTTACCCTCTGGATCGTGAGCTAACTGCTTCCCTGCTTGATTTTGCAGGTCCTACTCTTAACAGTATGGATTCTGTCGCAGACCGTGATTACTGCATCGAATTATTATCCGCTCTTTCAACGATCATGATGCATCTGAGCCGTTTCTCAGAGGAGATCATTATCTGGAATACAAATGAATATCAGTTTGTCGAACTGGATGACGCATACAGCACAGGAAGCTCGATCATGCCACAGAAAAAAAACCCTGATATCGCAGAGCTGGTTCGTGGTAAGACCGGACGTGTCTATGGCGCACTGACTTCTCTCCTTACCACAATGAAGGGAATTCCGCTTGCTTATAATAAGGATATGCAAGAGGATAAGGAATTTACCTTTGATGCGATCGATACCGTAAAGGGATGTATCGCATTATTTAACGGTATGATAAAAACTATGACTGTAAATAAAGACCGTATGGAAGCATCTGCAAAGAACGGATTCACAAATGCTACGGATGCTGCCGATTATCTGGTAAACCACGGTGTTCCATTCCGTGATGCTCACGGCATCGTAGGTGAACTGGTTCTCACCTGTATCGAACGGAACATCTCGCTGGATGAGCTTCCACTAGACGATTACAAGGCAATCTGCCCGGTATTTGAAGACGACATCTATCTGGCGATCAGCATGGAAGAATGTGTCAATAAACGTAATACAATCGGTGCTCCGGGACCGGAAGCTATGAATAAGATCATCGAGATCAACGAAGCTTATCTGAAGGATCTGAATAAGTAAGGAGATGAATCAGAAATGAATCGAACAACAAAAGCAAAATATGATCTGGCTGAACGAATGTTAAATGTTCACATCGAACCGGCCGAGGTTGCCATAATGAGCGATCTTCCACTCGAGGAAGTAGAAAAGCTGAAAGCAAATCTCATGAAAAACAGCGACACCGGCGGCACAACCGTTCAGGACTATATGGCAGAGCTTGCCACCGAAGCCAAATCACAGCTAGAAGCTCAAAACAAGAATAAATAGAGCAAAAAAAGCACAATAAATGTAAAAACTAAAATAAAATATGGGAAATCACAATAACACAGATTTACCTATAAACAAATAAAGAGGTATCTATATTTTGTTCTACAGACCTTTTTCATGTCGGTCCTTAACGAACCGCAAGGCGGTGAGTTTAGTACCGCTACGTGATAACTGAGCCCTTACCAAGGCTATTTAGCCGAGGTTAGTTCAAAGTTATACAGCGTAAAAATAGAATGAAAATGCTCTGTAGAATAAATATATAGATACCTCTTAATCGTCCATATATTATCTGAGGTAGCCCTTTAGAGATTTGATCGCACTCTTTTCGATACGGCTGACCTGCGCCTGTGAAATTGCGATCTCCGATGCGACCTCGGTCTGTGTCTTTCCTTCAAAGAAACGGAGCCTTAATATATTATATTCTCTCTCGTTTAATTTCTTCATTGCCTCTTTCAATGAAATATTCTCTACCCAATTTTCTTCTTTATTCTTCTTATCACTTAACTGATCTACGATATATAACGTATCTCCGCCTTCCTGATAAACAGGCTCATATAATGAAACCGGTGTCGATATGGCATCCAGTGCTGTCGTGATATCTTCCGGTGCTACATCGATCTCCTTTGCAATTTCATCCACGGTCGGTTCCCGATCCAACTTCTTTAACAAAGCATCCTTTGTGTAGATTGCCTTATATGCAATATCTCTTAACGACCTGGATACCCTGATACTGTTATTATCCCGCAGATACCTCCGACATTCTCCAAGTATCATCGGAACTGCATATGTCGAAAACTTCACATTCAGACTCCGGTCAAAATTATCAATTGCTTTTATCAATCCTATGCATCCAACCTGAAACAGATCGTCAGGGTTCTCATTTGAATTCGAAAATCTCTGGATCACACTCAGAACCAGTCGCAGATTGCCCTTGATAAAGGTCTCTCTGGCAGCCATATCTCCCTGCTCGATCCTGTCAAACAATTCATCCTTTTCCTTGTCTGTCAGTAACGGAAGTCTGGCTGTATTCACACCACATATCACTACCCTGTTCAGTGCCATATCATGTTCCTCCTGCTTATGTCTGCCTGTCTGTCAAACGGATTTTTTCTTAGGCCTCATAAGAAAAGGATTTACATTTTCAAGGTAGATTATTCATTTATTTAATTCTTTCTGAACTCTAACAGTTCCAGTCCTTCATTATGCTCAAGCACCTGATTGATAACCCATTCATTTGCAAATAACAATAATGGATTACCCTTCATATCCTTCACCTTCTTAACATCGCTGACACGTTTCAGCTTTGTAAGATCTGTAGATGGATCTTTTACCCAACGGATATAGTTATAAGGGATCGGCTCTAAACGGATCTCACATCCATATTCATTCTCCAGTCTGTATTTTAATACATCAAACTGAAGAACACCTACAACACCTACGATAATCTCAGACAATCCTGCTGTAAACTCCTGAAAGATCTGAATTGCACCCTCCTGTGCGATCTGAGTAACACCCTGTACAAACTGCTTACGCTTCATCGTATTCATCTGAACAACACGACAGAAATGCTCCGGCGCAAATGTCGGAATTCCTTCGTACTGGAATTTCTTACCCGGAAATGTAAGAGTATCACCGATTGAAAATAATCCCGGATCAAATACACCGATTACATCACCCGCATATGCTTCTTCTACGATCTTACGATCCTGCGCCATAAGCTGCTGCGGCTGGGATAATTTTAATTTACGCTTACTGGCTGCATGGTAAACCTCCATACCGGCTTCAAATTTACCTGAACAGATACGCATAAATGCGATTCTGTCACGATGCGCTTTATTCATATTTGCCTGTATCTTAAATACGAAAGCTGAAAATGGTTCTGTAACCGGATCGATCACACCCTGATCCGACATTCTTCCAAGAGGAGGTGTCGTCATTTTCAGGAAATAATTCAGGAACATATCGATACCGAATGTATTCAGTGCAGAACCAAAGAATACGGGTGAAAGCTCTCCCTTCTGAACCTTCTCGAGATCGACTTCATCGGTTGCACCGTCAACCAATTCAATTTCTTCCTTAAACTGGTCATACAGGTACGGTCCGATCAGATCCTTAAGCTCCTGATCCTCGATATGATATTGCGTCTCCGCAGCCTTCTTCGCACCACCGGTTGAGATTGCTTCAAAGGTATCGACCATCTTGGTCTCTCTGTCATAGACACCCTTAAATTCCTTACCGGAACCGATTGGCCAGTTCATCGGACAGGTACGTATTCCAAGGACATTTTCAATCTCATCTAACAATTCAAATGTATCTCTTGCATCACGATCCATCTTATTAATAAATGTAAAAATCGGGATATGACGCATTACACAGACCTTAAAAAGCTTGATCGTCTGTGCCTCTACACCCTTTGAGGCATCAATAACCATAACAGCAGAATCCGCAGCCATCAGGGTTCGATATGTGTCTTCTGAGAAATCCTGATGTCCCGGTGTATCAAGAATATTGATACAGTAGCCTTCATAATTAAACTGAAGAACGGATGAGGTAACTGATATACCTCTCTCCTTCTCAATATCCATCCAATCGGATACCGCATATTTGGAATTTGCTTTTCCTTTTACCGATCCTGCCGTATTGATTGCACCACCAAACAGGAGAAACTTCTCTGTTAAAGTCGTCTTACCGGCATCCGGGTGGGATATGATCGCAAATGTTCTTCTTTTCTTAATCTCGTTTTCGATATTCTTGTCTGCCATTTCTAATTTCCTCTTTTACTCATAATTGAATCTTTATTTTTTTTAGCCCACATCATCAACGATTGAATGTTGACCGACATTTTTTCCAATTCAGACAGAACCGAATCAAACTGCTCCAGTTCTCCTTCATCTACAATTCCATCGGAGGTGATATTGATCAGTTGCTCCGTAATATTCTCCATCTTCTGAGAAGATCCAAGGAACTGAAGGATCAGTCGATCCAAGCTATCTGCATTGATCGGTTTCACTGTCTCACGACCGATTGCACACTCCCCTGAGCAATACATATTACAAAGCTCCGGTATCTCATATACATCCGCCATCGCCAGAACTTCTTCCGGATAAGGAACTGACATGCCAAGCTCGATCCGTGATAACCGCGTCCGGTCAATATTTAAAATCTCAGCCGTCTTTTCCCGGCTGGTAAGATTTGGATTATTCTTTGATGCATTATATCTTGCGATATAATACGGATTATTCAGTGCTTTCGTAGCTTTTTTACTCATATCATGTTCCTCCAAAACTTCACTTATGTAGCAGTACATAAATTTTCATCATCATATTACCACACAATCTACATTCTGAGAAGAAAAAAGAACCGACTTATCAGAAAATACAGTTTCTTCTAACAAACCTTCCTTATCTGCACAGGCACAGAGATTATATTCCCGACCTGTTTTATCTGTTATTCTGAATTCTCGGAAATAGACATTTTTCTTTTTCATCTCTGAACGATCCATAATTTTTTTCTGAGTCGGATCTGAAAAATCAAGTCCTTTTCCTGTCATCTTACCAAATGATTCCATCCGGGTCCAGACCCGCGCAAAATATAACGCAGCCGCATCCGGATCCAACTTCTTATATTGTTCTTTGTCCGCTTCTGAAAATAACCGGTTCACGATCTTCTCCCGTCCACCCTGTATCAGCTCGATATCAATGCCACAGGACAGATCGTGTTTCGTTTCTTTATGAAAGATCAGAACTGCAACGCATCCGCTGTGACTGATATTAAATGCTATCTCAGGATGATCTGCCAGATAAACCTTGCCATGCTCCATGATCTGATAGCGACAGTCTTTCTCAGACAAATGACACTCTTTTAACGCCCGGTCAAGCAAAATTCCCGCAGCAACCGACAATTTCTTATCCTTCTCATATCGAAGCCTATTCACTTTTTCCAAACGATACTCAGACAGCTCTTCCAGATACTTTTTCATCTGCTCCTCTGTCATATCCGACACATCCGCATACCAAATCAGCATGGAAATTTTCCTTTCTATCTATTCATGTAAATCTTTTTCTAGTATAACCATATTCCGGTAAAAATCAAATTTTATATAGCATCAAAGCATATATTTACGAAACAAAATCTGCCGCTAACGCATATATTTGCTGAATAAAATCTGTTATCCGGACAAGCTTCTTTCCTATAAAATAAAAAAACCCACATACGAAAGTTTGAAAAACACTAACGGTTTCATACACCTCCACATGCAGGATTCTTTCATACTATTTATTATAACGTGCAAAGATTCGGGAAATCTCTCATATCCCTATTCACTTCGTCAATATGCAGTCCTTTGTAAGAACTATCTACTGCATTATAGGCTTTCTGCATCTCTGCTGTACATGCCATCATAGATGCAGGCACGCCGACATACATATCATTGATCGAAATCTCGATCTCCCCAGGATTCAATGTAATGGAATCCTCCTTCTCATTATATGGTTTATCCATCAGGATTCCTTTTACTGCCCTACTGAAATACGGCATTACATTTGGCACTGATATATATTTCTTATTTAACAAAAGTTCTTTGTAGCCATCCTTGAGCACACATAACTGCTTTTCTTCCTGAATATCATTTACAAATGCAGCAGCTACCTTCTGCATAACTTCATCCCGTCGGTCATTTGTCGGTGAACCAAACATAACATTGATATCATTCTCCGCAAGCTTCTTATCAGAGAATGCAACGGATAACATCTTCTCCGGACCATATGCTCCGATACCGCTGAATAAACGACGATAAATCTTCTCCATCGCATCCTTGACAGGAACAACTCTTCCGTTATCAATATTTGCTTCATTATCTAACATCAACCGGATCAATCCATCCTTTACCTCATTGATACGACTGTCATTTACATAATCAGTCGGAAGGAATTCATGTCTGGCTGCATTCTTTAATATATTCTTGGTTGTTACCTTACCTTCATTTGCAAGATCCTCGATTGAATTCTTCAGGTCTTCTCCGAACTGGGAATAGATCTCATCCAAACGCTCTGCTCGCTGCTGCAACCAACGAAGTGTATCACCAAACAGATCCTGTGCATCAATCTCATCCATGATCCGATTTCGTTCTGCAGCAAGTGTCTCTTTGATACAGGCATCATAATATCCATTCTCTGTCTCACGCTTTGCAGACGGAAAAGTGAAGAAACGTTTTGCTACAATCTCACATATAGATTCTATAATTCTGGAATATTCACCGGATGGTGTATATTTGCTGTGAAGCTCCTGCAGCTTCTTAACCTCTGCCATCATACCTCTGGTAGAATCTGCCACACCGGCTGTCGGTGCTCCGATAATATCAATTGCTGCATACGGACCGCATTTCTCGATATATCTGGCAATTACCGCATCTAAGGAATTCCATAATTTATTCTTAATGGACTTGATCATAACCGGAAGCTCCTTATCCATATTATCAAGCTTCTCACCCATATGTTCTCTGAGTCCGTCTGTATGCTTCTTGATCATCTTATAGGTTGGCTTCGTAAACTGTCCAAACTGGATCAACCCGTTCACACTGAGGTTGATCTCATCCCCCGGCTCTGCATGAAGAAAAGCATCCAGTTCCTTTAAAGCATCCTTAATATCCGTTTCAATCTGCGGATTGTCGAACGGAGATACAAATAATCGCTTATACGCCTTATTGAACAGATCACTCTCACAGATATTCTCAATCTCACGGATTGGTATCTTATAATCTGCTTCACTGACAACCTTATAATAACAGTTTGCTGTCGCAATCTCAGAATCCGAATGCTCCATCTTCCAGTTTGTCACAGAATATTTCTCGTTATCAAAGAACACATCACGAAGCAGCTTCCTGTCATCATTTACATCATTGTTACCGATATATTTATTACATGCAAGCTTATATAAGAAGCTTGCTGTATCCATAAGAATTGTTCCCTCCGGCAGATATCCCTGACTGTCCTTTTTACCGGATACAAGCATACATGCATCGAACAGATTCTCCCGGATCACCATCTTGTGAGTGGTGCTTTCAAATATATATGCATCATCCTTTTCTGAAAGCTTCATATAATAATCAACTTCTTTTAACGCAGCACAGCCATTTGCCATCATTCGGAACATTAATTCCGGATCTTGGGTTACGCTCTTGTTGCCAAATATAACATCCGGCATTAACAAACAGCCTCCGATCCGAAGATTCGCCCACTTTTTTGCCTTTCCGTATGCACGAATATTATATGCAAGATCGGATAAGATACCGCTTCCGGTTCCGCCGGAAAGACTTGATACGATGATCACATCCATCCAGTTACCATTCGCTTTATCATGGATCTCTTCCAGTCTGTCAAATAACAGCATACGGATATCTTCATAAGCATTTGAAAACATCAGTCGTCCGATCTGACGATTGCCATGCGCACCATCCTTTGTCACTGTTACATCCGGAAAATCTGCATCCATCCAGTTTGCTAGATTCGGATGTACCGGATTCTTCTTGATTCCATCCGCAAGTATATTTTCAATATTAGGTCTGTAGATACTTAATACTTCAAGTGCATTAAAACCAATATGTTCTTTACTGTCCTCAATTGTCTGTTCCATCTCGGGAATATCTGAATCAACCATCAGAAAATGAATATTATCCTCCGGTGTGATATCATCGACCATCATTCCTTTTAAATTACAAACTGTTCTGCTTCCGATTCCACCTAAACCAATTACAAGCAAATTCCCATTAAACCGGTCATCATGACTGATCCTTCCAAATACGCGGATGTCTCTCAGTTTGCTAAATTCTTCTTTTTGCGTATCAATAAGTATCATATACAATCTCCTTAATTATAACCATTCCCCCGGCACAGAAGCGGGTTCAGCCAATTCTGCGCAGCTCCGTCACAAATATACTAACATATATATTTTATGCTAACACTATTTTATGTGATTTTCAACAAAAAGCTACATATTTTTTAGAAGTTTTGTATTCTTTTTCCTATACAATCTTAACATTCTACACATAACTCTTATTCTTTATGCATAAATTTTTGCGACAAAAAAGTCCATCAGACTTGCTCATTCAGAAAACTGACTCTGCTATAAATGACTCGCTGCGATTTCTATTCGCTGCACATGCCTGATTCGTAAATACTCCTGTGCTAACTCGCCTTCGACTCAAACAAGCACCCGTATTTACTGGCAATGTGCATCTCACTACGAAATTCTCGCTGATGTCATTTTATAACAGAGCCAGTCCTCTGAAGGAAACAAGTCTGATGGACTTTTTCTGTCTATAAATTTCTCTAATAAAATATTATACAAAATACTTAATACCATCTTCTCATAGTAATTTTCATTACTATAAGTAAAACGTAGGCAAATTATATATTATTCATTGGTTAAATATACGACAATACCCTTGTTTGCCGGGAGGTCTACAATCAGCTTACCATCGCGGATCTCAAGGCTTTCTCCACCTGTACAGTCACCGCCTGCGGCTACAGAGTTTCTCTCCTGCTTATGCATAGTCTGTTCGAATTCGCCGATCACACGATGCATGTTGTTCATGGTATCATTCAGATTTCCAAACAGATTCCATACTGCCTGTCCGAAGTCTGCGCCTGTTTCCAGTGCTTCTAATGCCTTACGGATATCTTCTGCCTTATAGCGGATCTCACCAGAGGCTCCAACCAACTGACCGGCTTTATCAAGCAGCTCATTTCGTGCATTTTCCCATGCCTTTGCTGTTGCATCATCTGTACAGGTATCCTCCTGTACTTCTGTTGACTGATCGATCGTCAGGAGGTTGACTGCTTTATTTGCACCAATCGGCAGATTGATCTCCATGTGTGCACCGTCATCTGCATTATTCAATGCTGTTACAACTGCACGTCCATCCAGACATCTTGCAAATGCAAACTGTCCGGTCGTCAGATACAATTCCCGGTAGTCTCCATAGGTCAGTTCCGGAAATCTCTGTTTCAGATGCCCAAGTGTTGTATACAATGCAGGGAGCTCATCTTTTTCATTAAAATCAGCCAGATTCAGATCCGGACGCAGATTCCAGTCTGAACCATTCTCCTTATTGCCCGGTATACCGAATTCAGAACCGTAATAGATTGACGGAATTCCCGGTACGGTATATACGAGGATCGCTACATTGTACATATGCGCCTTGTTATTTAATTTACTGTAAATTCTTGCTACATCGTGGTTATCACAGAAAGTATATAACTTCTTGTCACCTACAATGCCATTTAAACGCTTGATCGTATGTGCAATCTCAAAATAGTTATGGTCGTTATGTCCGGAATACAAGCCCTTATGCAGTTCATAATTTGTTACGGAATGGAGCATATCGTTATTTGCCCATCTTGAATAATCTCCATGAATAACCTCGCCCATCAGCCAGAAATCCGGCTTTAATCCATTGCAGAAGGAACGTAATTCTTTCATAAAGCCAAAATCAAGTACGTCCGCAGCATCCAGACGGATTCCATCAATATCAAATTCATCGACCCAGAACTTTACGGTTTCAAGATGATAATTCTTCACTTCCGGATTCCAGAGGTTTAATTTCGCAAGCAGATTATATCCGCCCCAGTTATCATAGGAAAATCCATCGTTATATTCGTTGTTACCCCAGAAATTCACATTGCAGTACCAATCCTTGTATCTGGAATTCTCCCGGTTCTGCTTTATATCCTGAAATGCAAAGAAATCTCTGCCTGTATGATTAAATACACCATCTACGATGACCTTTACATCATTTGCATGACAGTTCTTTACGAACTGCTTGAAGTCATCATTTGTTCCAAGTCGTCTGTCTACCAGCCGATAATCGGTTGTATCATATCCATGAGAACCGGATTCAAATAACGGTCCTATATAAATCGCATTGCATCCGATCCGCTTCGCATGCTCCGCCCATTCATTTAACTTGTCAAAATGCTCTCCTGTCTCTCCATTGTTATCATGTGGACATCCACACAATCCAAGTGGGTAAATATGATAAAATACTGCGCTGTCATACCATGCCATAGTCTTTATCTCCTTTTATCATTTTTTGTATACATATTGCAAAAAGCCATACATATCACTCATGTAAAATTATACCACAAACCTGTCGTATACGCGAAACTTTTATGCAAATTCCGATTTTCTATATATTCCATATAAATTTATCTTCCTGCATTTCATTTTTTCCCGACACATAATCATAAAAACTCTGTACACAGGGAGGCTTATAAGCAGTCGCGTCACAGATTATAAAGAAGAAATATTCGGTTGTTAAGATCTCTTTTGATGTTATCTGTCTGCTTACAACTGCCTGTATGACAGGCTTCTTCCTCGGTCACATCAAAGGTCTTGGGATCGGAACCATCCTTGCCGCCTTTACAATGGGAAAAGGCATTGCCATCGCCGGACAGATCATTGATAAACGTATGATCTTTGTTACCTATCTGCCCAGAAAGAAATAGATTTTTATATAAATATTTTGAACAAAAATAAAATTCCATGAATGGGATAACAGGGAGCCGGAAAGCTCCTGTGTTACCCCACCATGGAATTTTTTTAACTTAAATTTGCAGTTTTATTTTACTGTTACCTTCACCCGTTTATTTACTCCATTTAATGCAGTAACATAGATATAACAGGTTCCTTTTTTCTTAGCACGGATCGTACCCTTTGCCGTTACAGTAGCAACTGCTTTATTGGTACTGCTGTAGCGAAGCTTAGCACCATGCCCTTTGGATAACAGTTTCTTCTTGTCATCCTGTAAGATAAGCTTAGTTGCTATCTTTGCTGTTTTACCTTTCTTTAAGGTATACTTTGTCTTCTTGCACTGAATCTTCTTTACATTTGTATAGGTCTTATTCTTCGGCCCTGCGATATGAAGTGTCAGTCCTGTAGCAATATACTGCTTCTTTCCATTTACAATACGATATGCCTTGACGCAGACTCTGTAAGACTGCTTCCGGTTCAGCTTCTTGCCTTTATACTTACTCAGTACGGTTGCATTCTTCTTTGCACCTGAAATCATCTTAACAAATGTCAGCTTCTTTCTATTACATGGGGCTGCATAGACATCATATCCCTGTGCCCCCTTAACAGCTTTCCAGGTCAGTTGAATTCCCTTCTGTGTCCATGCAACCTTCTGTTTGCTGGAAAGTGTCTGTGAATTCTTCTCGATCTGCTTCCTGGTCAGTTCCTCTACAACCGGTTTTTCCGGTTCTAACGGAGGCTCCGGTGTCTTAACAACCGTTACAGTGATCTTAATCGGTACATTCTGCAACAGCTTCTCATCAACGGTACATACCAGTTTGCTCAGATCTGTATTGTTCGTCCGGACATCAGCTGTGATATCTGTACCATTCATACTCCATGCATTGATCTCGTAGCCAGCGATCACCGATGCTGTCATTGTAACCGTGCTGTCCCGGTATACTTCAAGGCTGCCTGATCCGGAGGATACATTCTGCACAAGATCATTCTGTTTTTTACGATCCACATGAACAGCTACTGTTCCTGCATCTACTCCATCTGCCGATACCAGCTCATACTGAAACTCAGCTTTTGGAATCTCCTTATAAGTAACTGTCACCTCTACATTCTTCTCAAAGCCTGTATCTGGTGCCTGAATCCTGATCTGCTTATTGTCTGTATTTTCTATATCAGAAACCGTCATATCACTGTAAGCTGCACCATCCATCATTACTGTGATCTGATCCACTTCATATCCGGTCTTCGGTACTGCTGTCATAACAATATCTTCTATACGGTATCTGTCGATATAACCGCCGGATACAACATCATTACATCCCACTGTTCCCTTGCTGTCACAGCTATATGTGACAGTTGGCCGATCAAGCAGAACCAGTACAACACGCATGGATTTGTTTACACTGTTAAATGAACTTTTCTTCGCATCCTTTCCGGTTGCGATCGTCTGTTCTTCTGAACCGATAAACAGCTTCCACGCAGAGATCTGATACTGCTCCGGTACATCTGCTTTCATAACAACCGGCAGATTCTTTACGATCTTTGTATCATTGCTGATCTGCACTGAATCGCTCCATGCCGTAACAACATCATCTACCTGCTGTCCCTGTTCATTTACCGCTTCAAAATGAAGTGTTTCCATCTGGAACATATTGACAACCAACTTGATTTTCATGTCTTTCTGCACATTGGATACTACATACCGGTCTCCACCCGTTGCTGCTACAGTATAATGTGTATCATCGGTATAGATTCTCCACTCTGATACCGTAACTGATTCCGGAAGATCTGCCGTAAGGGTTACTGTTGATCCCTTTGCCGCCTTACCATCCTGAACCTGTTCTGAGACATTGATCTTACAGCCTGCAACCGATGTATCCGGATCTTCTGCAATCACTTCGGTCTCAAATAAATATGTCTCTACCGGTTCAAATTCAACGGCCACAACAGTATCTGTCTCCACATTATCGAGTGTGATCTCTGTTCCGGCAAAGATACTTCCGTCAGTATTTTTCTGGATCTTTGCTGAACCACCATGAGAAACCGTCCACTGTTTTACGACATAATTCTCATCCGGAACTGCCTGAAGCAGGATACTCTTTCCCGTAAGGACGGTCTCACCTGTATCGATCTTGCTTCCATAGCTTCCGGCCTTTACATAATATGCCTGAAGACTTCCGTTTTCCGGCTGATCGTAATTCAACTGGTAGGTCTTTGCTGCAAAGGATACACTGACATGAACGCTGCTGCTCAATGCTGAAATAATCAATGTATCTCCATTTACCACATAATCAGTTCCGAGAACCAGATCATTTCCATCACTTCCTGTTACCTTCCATGCTTTGATCTTATAATTATCCTTTGGAATTGCTTTAAAGGATACCTTGCTCTGATCTGCTAATCCGGCTCCGGATGCAAATGGCTCTTTGGAGTCTCCACAATATCCTTTTATCGTTCCCTTGCCATCAGACTCATATCGGACTGTATACTGGTTCGATACGATCTGATATTTTCCTCTGTTCAGAGTGACGTTATATTTCTTCAGGAATTCTTTTACCAGATCTATATACTCACTGTCTTCTTCGGTTCCAACTGTAAGCCATGCGATTCCGGTCTGGTAAACACCTGCTGACGAATTTTCATCTAACTTCGGCTCAGCCTCTATTGTTATCAGATCCGATAGCTTATATTTAGCTGCATCTGAATCCAGAATACCGGATTCTGTGTCATCACCCGCATATTTTACATCAACATCTGACAGGCTTAATACTTTATCTGCCGTGTCATCCTCTGATATATCATCCTTTGATGGAGCAGTAATAACGATCGGCCGTTTGCTTACAGTAAGCATCTTCATCGCATATGATTTGGTCTGACTGGTACCGCTCTGTCTGGTTATCGTCGCAGCAAATGTATGCTGTCCCGGCCATTTCGGTGTAAATGTATTACCGGTTATATTTTCTGTTACAACCTTATCATCTCCATCTACATAGGATACCTGATAGGATACAGAAGCATCCGCTGCTAGCGGTTCTGTCGTTATATTACCGGATGTATTATTTTCCCGTTTTCCCTGTCTGACTTCTAACTTAATGGTATTGCCATATTCCGCATTGTTGCCTGAAAGAACGTATACCGTATCATCGGTACGATCTATTACATAATAAACGGTCTGTGTATCTGTAGGATATAATGATGTATTTCCTCCATAGGATACAGTTACCGTATAATCTCCGGCTTCTTCCGGATTCCATACAACAGACGCATTACCATTCTTATCTACAATGGTTGATATATCACGAATGGAACCGGTTCGGTTATTGAAGAAGTTTACATTTACAATTCCTGTTTTATCGATATTGACAGAAGATGTAACTGCCTCTGCAACATGGATCTGAACCGTTGTCTGATCTCCCTTTATGATATCTTCAACCTGTGTATCATATGTTTCATTTACGGTAACAACCTCACCAGGGGTAACACCATACTGCTTAGATGCACAACTTCCCATAAGAGAAAAGGCATCATCCGTAGCGATCTTTAATTCATTAAATGTTGTAATGATCTGCTCCTGCTGGTTCTCATCTGTTACCGTCTGCTCAGTCTTGTAATAATAGGTCTCATCCGCAGTCCGATCTGCTTCGGCGGATTTTGCATACATGATATAAGCATTATTTCCTTCGTATGCCTCCGGCCAGTACAGATACCAGGTTGTTCCATCAACCTCGATATACTGCTGATTTGTAGTGCCAGCAGATTCTTCTTTATATCCGGCATAAGCAGGCACATAGGACTGAACAGTACCGGCATACGCTTTTGCTGTAATTGCTCCATCTGTACCCTGTTCCAACTGATACCACTGTGTAACTGCTTCTGACATAGCATCTGTGCTGTACAACAATATCTCACCATCGGCTGTTACTGCTATATATGCATAATAAGTCTTGCCCGCTGCCGTCTCTGTCACCTGTTCTGTCACAGGCTTTATTGTATCTGCATCAACTCCATTCCAGAGAGCGGCTGCATCACCGGTTGTTCCACTCTGGAATACATTTGGTATTACTTCATTTAATTTCACCTTTGCAGTTGCTGTTCCTGCTGTCTCATTATATTCTTCCAGTACATACCATTCATTTGTCTGGCTGTCAAAATAGATAAATTCCGGTATTACTGCATCCGGATATACAGCGGATACCACTGCACCATTCTTATACTGGACAAATGTCTCCTTCTGTGTTCCGATCGTAACCGCTACAGTCTTCGATACCGTACGTTCATTCGTAACCGTCCGTGTCTGTGTATACTGTCCAAACGCTGTATTGGTTCCCTTATTCGCACTGTCGGACTGTGTATTGCTAATCGTTGCTGTCATCATACTGTCAGCCCTTCCGACATGCAGGATACCCGGAGCTCCATATGCATATAACCGCACACCCTTTATCAGCTCAGAAAGAACGCATCGATAAGAATTGCCATCCATATCCTCTGTGATACCATTTAACTTCAATGTACTTCCATTTATACCGGAAGCTTCTTTGTCCGTCAGGTTTACCCAGTTGACCGAACCTGCTTTTCGAACCTGCCATGCATAGGACAGACCGCCTTTCGCATTTGCAGATGGGAGTGCATCGATCACAAAGCTCGCATTACCGCCGACAACAACTCTCTGTACACTTGTCATGCTTAAGATATCTGGTTTCTCACTGTCAGCCAGTGTATGAACGGATACCTCCGGTGTGTATTCGGAGTATACAGTCTCGCCTCCGCTATTTGTTCCAACTGAACGAAGTGCAAATTCATATTCCGTCGATGGTTTCAGTCCATCATAGCTGTAAGAAAAACTGTCACCGCTGATCGTATCTAACAGGCTGTATTTATTGGTTGTAATACCATCATTAAATACCTGATAGATCTCATATTTCTCTGCCTTCTTATAACCACTTTCCCATGCAAGCGTTACGGAATCCGCGGTCACTGTATCCACACTGATATCTTCCGGTGGAGATGGCGGCTGTTCGACATTCTTTACAACAAAGCCAAGAATCGGAACATTGCTATCGCCAAGCTTTGCCTGCCAGATACCAAATTTTGTACTGAAGCTGTACTGAGAATCCGTCGCCGGCGGGTAAGCTACCACACCTTCCTTTGATACTGATGAATAATCAAATGTTGTCTTACCGGAGCCCCAGCCACCGCCAAGCTTGACACCACCGCCATAATTCATCTTCACTACCATGGCATCAATTTCACCTTCTACACCAAGTGTCAGTTCGAAGCTGTTCGTCTGGGTCATTGTTTTACTGCTCTGTGTATTGTCCGTAATATTCATAGCTACCGTTGTCTGGTCATTGACCTTATTATTGATCTCTATCCAGTTCGGATAGCCAACGAAACCTTTCATTCCAAGCGAGCTGGTCGCATAGGTATCCGGACATCCCGGCGTACTGGACAGAATATCCTTCGTGATCACCTTATTCTGCAGAGTTTCATCACTTTCTGCAAATCGGTTAAAGGTATCTACATCCATGGTCGAATAGACCGGCTGCTGCTGCACTCCGACTTCCATGGTATACGATGCACTTCCATTCGCCGGTGTGATGACATATTCATACAATATAACCGGCGTTCGATAAAGTACTACCTGATTCTTCGTACCATCATTTTCAAAACTGATCGAATACTCATGGGAAAGCTCATCCTCATACGACCACTCCCAGTCATGGGTATAGGACGCCTCCGTATGGAACTGCAATGCTGAAGAACCGATGGAAAATGATGCATATGCTCCGATGGATGCCATTTTCGTCTTACTGGTTACCGTTCCTTGTCCTGATAGCTTACCATATAAGGTTTCTCCGATATTACCATTATAATAATTATCCTGAAGCTCTCCAAAATATGGAGCAGCCTGTAATATAGCCAGAATATCTACATTACTGTATGTATATTTCTTGCTCTTAAAGGTAAATACATCTGTATCTTTATCCGCATCAACTGCTGCGATCGCCAGACATGGGAAATCACTCATGCCGACATGCCGCACCAGCTCGTTTGAAGTCGAATCAAAATAACTGCCCGGTGTACAGATACCGGTCGATGAATCCTTGTTCTGTTCCTTACCGGACATGTTCACCCGGTAAAAGTACCGGTTAAAGCTCTGTTGCTTATATCCGGTCGTATATAAGACCTGCTCAATTCCCAGATCATTTTCATCAAAGTTTCCTGCCACACATCCGTCTACCCAGGTATCGGATATGATATAACCGCCGATTCCTTTATCACTGCTCTGACATACCTTGGCTGTATAGTCCTTTTTCCATGATTCATTTTCAAACTTCCAGAAAACACCATCTAAGAAAACCTGCTCCGCATCATTTCTTCCGTTTACTGCCGCACAGGTCAATGCAGGAAGCGGATGCACATTATCATCTTTATCAAAGCCTGCATTTACAAAATTACACATATCCATTACGTTTCCGCCGGATGGAATTAATGTCTCCACCTCTTCATTTGGATCGTATTTCAATGTTACCAGCATATACTTTTTATTTGAACCGGATTTATCTCCATCCGGGCCATCATTATCACTGTATACACCGGCAACTACAACTTCCGGGAAGCCATCAAAATCAATATCACCTGCTGCTACAGATGCGTAACGCATATATACACTGCATGTATCCTTATCCATTACATACTTATTCATCTGCTGTGGTTTCTTGTTCTCTACCTTATAACAGGCAAATACAGAGCTTCTCTGCTGCAGCTTCTTTCCATCACTGTCATCGTGGATATTCGAATAGGAACCAACCAGAAGGATCTCATCTTTACCATCCCGATTGATATCCGAAGTTTCTATCGACATGTTGATTGTTGCTCTTGCTGTCTTACCATTATTGGTAAATTTACCTGCCATATCCGCTCCGGTATTTCCCATAAAACTACGAACCGGAATATTATCACTGATCGGCGATAAGGTGATTCCGTCCAGGATCATAATATACGGATCTCCACGTTTTGGAACATAGACTGCGATATCTTCATCTCCGTCACCGTCAAAATCTCCTGCCTTTAATGTAAAATAATTCTTATAGGCACTGTATTTTTCCAACTGATTATCCCGAAGCCAGTCATTATCATCACCCGATCCAAGGCTGAAGGTCTTTCTTAATTCCTGACCTTTACCGGATGCACTGTATCTTGCTACAACAAGCTGCGGATCTTTTCCCAGTGATGCGCCAACAAGTGCAACCATATTATCACGGCCGGTTCCATACGGATCATAACCGTCTACATTTACATACTTGACATCAGCTGCGCCGGATGCTGTACGGCTCTGCATAAATCCATTGTTGTTCCGTTTCGAATCCGGTCCAACATAATAGCCCTTGATATCCGAGCTTTTCGTATAGTTATACGTCTCAGCATTTCGGTTCTTTCCACTGGATCGATACCATAAAAATGCTTCCATCTTTTCATTAAATGCAGAATAGCCGGAACCGTATGGATTTTCACCGTCATTTGCATTAAATGAACTTGGTGTCGTCAGATTAAATCCATATTTATCCTTTCCGCTGTTATCTGCATTTGAAATATCTGCCTGCGTGACCGCCTGCCCCGGCGGCTCATCCGCAAGAACTCTGACCGGATTTCCAACCCTAGGAAACATACCGATCACCATCGAAATCGAAAGCATTGCTGCCATCCATTTCTTTCCCCATTTTCTGTTCATGTTCTCATCATCCCTTTCTTACATAAACGTTATTCTTGTTTCTGAATGCTGTCTCTGCATCCAAACCTCCAGTTACATAATAATTATATCGAAATATTTTCTAAAAAGAAAGAAAAATAGATATATTTTATAAATATATCCATCTTGTAAACACAATATGTGTATTTGTTCTGACAATTTGCGTTAGTTGATTAGAAGCGGATACAATTTAAAACGCATAATGTTATGCAAATATTGTCGGATCAAATCATAAATTATACCCCTCTTGCTTCAAAAAAAGACATTTTCATATGATATCCTTATAAAAATATATCCCAAATTTCGGACATATCTTAAACTGTAACATCATACGAAAATGTCTTATTATGTGCTCCAACTATTCTATTTTTTATTCATTAAACTGCTGTTCTATTATGAATGAATGCTATTCTATTTCCATTTTACCTGGTAAATAAATGCTGCCTTCTGATCACATCTTACTTTATAAGTAAATGCTATACCTGATCCTATCTTACTTTGTAAACAATGCTTCTATAAACACATCTGCGATTAACTGCTGTCCTATCGCTGTCGGATGATCATCCGGATCTATGTAATCTTCTGCCTTCTGATTATTCAGCACAATATCATTTGACAATGCAAATGCATCGTAACAATCTGCCAGTACAATATCCTTTTCCCTGCATATTGTCTGAATAATCGTATTTGCCTGATTGATCTTTTCTTCTGCATATTGTCCGATGTTGATCGTTTTTCCATCTGCGGTAATCGCATAATCCATATTCCGGTATGGATTGTATAAGGTCATGATCGCAATCCGGCAATCCGGCGAATCCTTACGGATCAGATCTATACTATCTGAAAGATTATTATAAAACTGATTCAGATTATCTTCTGCAGACCGGTCTGCCTCCTCAAAGTCCCGGATAAATGTCTTTTTATTAATTTTTTTCCAAAGTGGAGAATCATCTCCTGCACCGGAATATCCATAAAAATAATCTTCATACTGCATAACAAAGAATTCAAACGGAAGAAGTGCATCATTCGTACCAATGCAAAATGTCACATAATCAGCATGGTCTAACAGATCTACCTTGCCTTTCTTGATATTTTGCCACATGTCGTCACTGAGCTGACCATTTACACCTTGATTACATTCGACAACCTGCATGCCCTGCTGTTTCATATAAGCAGCGATCCTTGCAGAAAATCGTTCATTCTCTGCATGTTCTAATGAATATCCATATGTAATCGAATCTCCCAATGCTACATATATAACAGAATCATCCGATACCTGCTCATTTAACTGCAACAATTTTACATTATTCTTTGTACGGCCATGCAATCCCCAGACGATTGCAATAACACATGCCCCGGCTACTGTGATCAGTCCGGCAGCCTTCCATTTCTTCATATCGACCACCTCTGTTTTATATAATAACTTGGAATCTTTTGCATTATCCTAATCCGGTATAATCTCTATATATACCTGATCGTATTTGTATTTCAGTTCTTGCTTGATCTCATCCCGGACACGATGCAGAATACTGATATGTATGACATCTGTTTTATTTCCAATATATACTTCAACCCAAAGCTTCCGTCCAGTCTGGATAACATCTAAGAATGTAACCTCATAGGGATAATCATTCATATGTTTATCCACGATTCCACGTATCTGATTTAAGACATCTTTCTCCGGCGCAAATAAAATCAGATTTTTAATGCTCTGGAAGATCTCCTTTACCGGTTCTTTTATAAGAAGCAGTGCCATAATTACAGCTACTGCAGGATCAATATATGGCGTCAAAAAACGGAATCTCGTTGTAAGCAATATCATCTGAACTGCAAATGCTACGGCTACTCCCATACTACTTATAACATCAAGCTTCCACATATAAAGCTCAGCTTTGATCGTCGTAGACTCATACTTTTTACTGTAATGACCAAGCAACAGATACATGCCTGCACACCCAAGACATACAAGCAATTCAAATATAGCAATACTGCCGGCATCAACTTCATGTCCACCATGTAATAACAGCTTTATATTTTCAACCATCAGATTGCAGGTAAGTGCTAATAATACACTGTACTTTACCAGTAAGAACAATGATTCTACCTGCGCATATCCATATGGATGCTTCTCTGTCACCGGTTTATAAAGCAGGGGCACAAGCACCAGAAACGGTCCGATCATCACTAAATCTGCTGCATCAAACAAACAATCAGTCCACAAGGAATGCGAATGAGTAAACCATGCCATCACACCTTCCGCTACTATAAACAATACGCTTCCAAGAAATGATAGTTGTAATATTCTCTTTTCAATCGTCAGTTTCTCTTTCTTTTCCCTACGTTCTTTCTTTACACTGTCCTTTTTCTTCGTACTATTATCTGTCTTCATCTGTTTTTTCTTTCTACCTTCATCTTTTTCTATTCTTCAATCTCACAACTACCACTATAACACAAAAATCCCGCCCGGCATACACCAAATGAGATTCTTTGTATCGTTCACAATTATATGCAAACATATAATTTTAATTATTAACTAACAAAAAGCCCCTGTTACTGCAATATAACAGTAACAGAGACTTTTTATTATTGACTATTATAATTCACGTTTTCGTGCAGTCTATTATTTGTTAGCGATTGCAGCCTGTGATGTCAGTCACAGTAAGACGCTCCCCTGCCTTGCCCTGACCGTAGGTATACTTTGCATACGAATCCACGCCGTAATCATCCAGCGCATATCCGTCTATCAGAAGTTCCTCTCCCACTTTTATCTCTGTCTTTGCTGTGTCTATATACACCGCATAAGCGGGTACGTCAAATATGCTGTCATAGCTGTCATATATAGCTTTGTCTGCATCCGTGGCAGGCTCGTATGCGAGCAGTACACTCTTTTCCCATACAGCTCGGAAGCCGTGAAGCTTGTGAGCACATCACCGTCTATACCGAAGCTTACCTTGTCCCTGTCTGAATCCGGTATCTCAGCCCAGCTATGAGAAGACTTGCCCGGTCATACTACGAATCCTCTATAAATCCAATACCTTTATAACACTACTCATATTTGTATGCTACGAGCAAACACTAATTAACTTTCCAGTATTTTATCTGTCTAACAATGTCCTCTCGTACCTTTTCCTCAGTTAAATAATCTGGAAATACACCATCCTTCTTATAATCATCTGATATTGTAATGTTCCTTTCAAGCAATTCTTTTAAAAATTTAATAATCTTTGCTTTTTTCTTATGATCAAAAGCCTTAAATGCTCGCAACAAATCTGTGTAGGTACTAATCTCTCTAATCAGCGTCCAAGTATCTTGTATAGTCATGTTATCGCTAATATATTCTTCAGCAATTCTTATACCATTCTTATCGCCTAGTAACGAAGTAAAATGGCAATACATATCAAAAGCATGTGCTGTTTTATACATATTTTTACTTCTTAATAATTCTTTGTATTCAGCATTTTGCTTGCTTTTGAGCCATTCCTTTTCTAAAGATTTCGGTACACAATATCTTTTATATTTTTCATATTGTCCATCACGAACCATCTGATAATAGCTGCCATCATATTTATCAAAAACAGCCTTGGCATCTTCAAAATTCTTATTACTCATAACTATTCTAGCTCCTAATTGATTATTGCTTCCCATATATCCCCATTTTTTATAAATGAATATCCATGTTCTACTAAAAATTTTACCTCACTTGAAAAATACCCATCTGCTTCTGCTGGATTATGAGATAAAATAAAATTTTTTCCCTGCGAAAGCTGTTGCTCTAAAAACCTTTCATTTATATACCACATATTATCATTCCCAACTATTTCTTCAATTTCTGCCCAGTTATCCAATTGAAAATATGTTGCATTTTTTTCCTTCGCAACATTAATGTATGATACTCCATCTTTGTTATATTTCCCCAAAACAACTGTTGTTGCGGTACTATTGTGTGTTGCACCTTTTGCCAACCGAGCATAAAAATACTGAATATTAATGTACCCTGTAAGTGTCACTTCTGCCAAAGCCAGATTACCTAATCTGCCCATCATGTCTGCTGCCTGCTCTGCAGAACTTAAATCTCCCGTAAACAAATAATCGAGGTTATCAGTCCACATTTCATAATTCAACGCTATCATCGCAACAACAAGTAAACCCAACATAGTGCCATATGCCACCAATGAAAACGGTGTTAGCGTAAGTGCGAAGAATTGAACAGCAGCCCAAACCAACATTGACGTTGCAGCAGCCGAAGAAAATGTAGCGCATAATCCTCCAAGCGTCAAAAGCGCCGATAATGCACCCCCATTCAGCCCTCCGGATATCATATACGCCCCTGCTCCGGTCTCAGGGTCTATGACCATATACCCTGTTCCCGACCAGCTGCCTATCGTCATGTCCTCTGCCGGAATTGTGACTATCTTACCTGCGTTTACGGCTTCCGTCACTGCCTGTTTTGTGGTGTCTGTTGTATTCAGTTTTTCCATCTCTTCCGCCATGTTAGCGGATGAGATGAGCAGAAGTTCTATCCCCTTCTCCTGTGCCGCAGCCAGTATGCTGATGGTTGATACGCTCTCGTATCCTGTGAGCTCCTCCCACACCGTACTCTCGTAAATATTGCTTACTTTTTCCCTTATTTCTCCTCAACTTAATCCAACCTATACATATCTGCATGTATTACATTATCTACTTGCATTAAGACCTAATATCATTTTCGCTGTTTTATTATTTTTGTCCATTGTTAATAACAGTTCTGCATATTCCTTAGCATGACTATAATCCATAATGCGTTCAGGAAGTCCATAAAAAAATAGGATTCTTTCTAAATTTCCAATGCTATTTTGTATTTTAAGTGCAAGTCTTGAATAATAATATGCCGCATGATATGCTCCCTCATAAAATGCTAACGGTCCCAATAACAAATCAATTAAGACGTCTAACCAGAACATATCCTGTGTAGTTTTAAACATATCCTGTGCAAATAACAGCAGGGTTACATTTTCTGTATCATTTGCACATATGATAATTGTATCTCTAATCAAATTCCTATCCATATCCTTACACAAGCCTTTAGCAAAATCAAATTGTCCGTCTAATATATATTTAACAAATTTTTTTTCCATTTCACTCATTTCCCTCCAGTGTATATTCAATTAACCCATGCATTTGATATAGATATTCTTCCATCATAAGACTTCATATAAGTTACCGTAACCTCATAGCCATTTAATACAGCTGTTTTTTTATATGCAGACTTATATGAACCTTCTTTGCCTGTTTTCATAACATTTACTATTATACTTTTTATATCCTCCCAATTTTTATCAGAAACCAAATATTCCCAATTATGTTCAGAACTTTTACTACCATTAATGATATGGTTTACTTTGTTATCGCTAAAACCATTCAGTTGTTCTAAACATTCAGAAGCATCCTGACCATTGACATACATATTATCGATTTTATTTAATCGACCATTAATTTGACTTGCCACGAATACTTCTGCCAAAGCCAGATTACCTAATCTGCCCATCACGTCTGCTGCCTGCTCTGCAGAACTTAAATCTCCCGTAAACAAATAATCGAGGTTATCAGTCCACATTTCATAATTCAACTCTATCATCGCAACAACAAGTAAACCCAACATAGTGCCATATGCCACCAATGAAAGCGGTGTTAGCGTAAGTGCGAAGAATTGAACAGCAGCCCAAACCAACATTGACGTTGCAGTAGCCGAAGAAAATGTAGCACATAATCCTCCAAGTGTCAAAAGCGCCGATAATGCACCCCCATTCAGCCCTCCGGATATCATATACGCCCCTGCTCCGGTCTCAGGGTCTATGACCATATACCCTGTTCCCGACCAGCTGCCTATCGTCATGTCCTCTGCCGGAATTGTGACTATCTTACCTGCGTTTACGGCTTCCGTCACTGCCTGTTTTGTGGTGTCTGTTGTATTCAGTTTTTCCATCTCTTCCGCCATGTTAGCGGATGAGATGAGCAGAAGTTCTATCCCCTTCTCCTGTGCCGCAGCCAGTATGCTGATGGTTGATACGCTCTCGTATCCTGTGAGCTCCTCCCACACCGTACTCTCGTAAAGCGACCCCATCATACCCGTGCTGAGCATGTATTCTCTTGAAGCGTCCTCATCACCAGTGAGGCTGATTACGCTGTGGCGGTCTGTGTCCACGTCTATGTACAGGCTGCCCTCGCTGAGTCCGGATACCTGTCCGTACAGCTTATCACATCTCAACTCGTAGCCCGTGATACCCTCGCTCAAGTCTCTTACGGCTGTCACACCGTATACTATCTATATAGATTACTACATTAGAATTGTGCATCGCAGAATCCTCATTATAGTTGCTTGTACATATCACGTGATTATTTTTAGCTTATATTTTATTAACTGATATTTTGAATTGTAAATCTCTGAAATTTTATATAATTCAGGTTTTTTATTCGCTTCATTAAGTAATCTTTCTACCAAACGGCAAAACTCAATCATTTGCTTTTTGCACTTTTTATGATATGAGCGAAAAATCCAGCCAGTTTCTGCACTAACATCACTTCTGCCAATGATTGTTTCTGCGATATTCATGCTGTTTTTTGCATCTAACTTACTTTCAACTTTCTTTCCCGTATCCAGCATTATATCTATAGAGTCAGGGATTATTAAACATGGTTCTAGCAAGCTATCCATCTTGAAGTATACGAGCCACGGCTTATCAGACTTCTCAATTTCAGAACTATATATTTTTGCTTTTTGAATGCGCCAAATATTCTCTTGTTTTGAAGAAATTTTCATACTTCTGTATTGATTATATTTTAATAAATCCTGATCATACATATAGAAAGAATTTCCATCATATTCTTTAAAAAATTTTTCTGCTTCAACAATATTCATAAACTTTCCTCACCTCACCATTTACTCGAGAATAGCTTTCCACAATTCATCATCAACCTGAGAAAATGTATAACCTAGTTCTGATAAATAATCTATTTCCCTCTGATAAAATCTTTTGCTTCCATCTCCAAACAAATATTGTAATTCCGGGTTATCTGTCAAAATAATTGTTTTATTAAGTTTAATTTGATTATCTATATATTGTTTATTTATTTTCCATATTTCGTTATAATTGTTATTTAAGCTTTTAACCAAATCTGACCATTTGCTCTCGTCTAATATAAAATATGTATAATTATTATCCGAAGCGTACACATTATATTTACCAGTTGTTCCTAAAACACATGTATCGCTTTCTTTGTTTTTTGTTGCTAATTTAACGTAATATTTTATTTGTGAATTGTTTAATGTTGCGCTTATGCTTGAGATACTCTTTGATAAGCCTAATTCCACCAAAGCCAGATTACCTAATCTGCCCATCATGTCTGCTGCCTGCTCTGCAGAACTTAAATCTCCCGTAAACAAATAATCGAGGTTATCAGTCCACATTTCATAATTCAACTCTATCATCGCAACAACAAGTAAACCCAACATAGTGCCATATGCCACCAATGAAAGCGGTGTTAGCGTAAGTGCGAAGAATTGAACAGCAGCCCAAACCAACATTGACGTTGCAGTAGCCGAAGAAAATGTAGCACATAATCCTCCAAGTGTCAAAAGCGCCGATAATGCACCCCCATTCAGCCCTCCGGATATCATATACGCCCCTGCTCCGGTCTCAGGGTCTATGACCATATACCCTGTTCCCGACCAGCTGCCTATCGTCATGTCCTCTGCCGGAATTGTGACTATCTTACCTGCGTTTACGGCTTCCGTCACTGCCTGTTTTGTGGTGTCTGTTGTATTCAGTTTTTCCATCTCTTCCGCCATGTTAGCGGATGAGATGAGCAGAAGTTCTATCCCCTTCTCCTGTGCCGCAGCCAGTATGCTGATGGTTGATACGCTCTCGTATCCTGTGAGCTCCTCCCACACCGTACTCTCGTAAAGCGACCCCATCATACCCGTGCTGAGCATGTATTCTCTTGAAGCGTCCTCATCACCAGTGAGGCTGATTACGCTGTGGCGGTCTGTGTCCACGTCTATGTACAGGCTGCCCTCGCTGAGTCCGGATACCTGTCCGTACAGCTTATCACATCTCAACTCGTAGCCCGTGATACCCTCGCTCAAGTCTCTTACGGCTGTCACACCATATGCCTCAGCCGTCATTATGTCAGCCATATCCACCTGTGCGAAGTAAAGCCTGCCCGCAAGTGTCAGGAGCTTGCCGAGATAATCTGTGCTGTAGACATTTGTCTCGGTTACGCTGTCTGAGAGTGCAGAAGCCTCATCATATATTTCCTGAAGCTCTGAGGATGTGATGCTCTGCATGTCCAGAGTGACCGCGTACATCGAGCCAGTTGTCACATCGTTTGTCACGTCATGGCTGCCTAGAGCCGACGACAGTCCTATGGTAAATGTCTGCTTTGTCCCGAGGGTTATCTCGAGGTACTCGTCGCCCTCCGCTGTGACCTCGCCGTCCACATAGATGACAGGCTTCATGTACACCGCATAGGCGGGTACGTCGAATATACTGTCATAGCTGTCATATATGGCTTTGTCTGCATCCGTGGCAGGCTCGTATGCGAGCAGTACACTCTTGCCATACAACTCGGAAGCTGTGAAGCTTGTGAACACATCACCGTCTATGCCAAAGCTTACCTTGTCCCTGTCTGAATCCGGTATCTCAGCAAATATGACAGTCTCTCCGTATGTCGCATACTGCAGCGAAGCCGGAAGATAACTCTCTTCTTTCTGTGAGATAATACGTTTTCTCGTATACATGGAATCCGTGTCCATCGAACCGAGCTTTTCTTCCCATGTATCAAGAAGCGTATCCATCTGTGAGGCGTCCCCGGTCTCAGCAAGCTTCGCCACCTCATCATTGAAACCCGCATCATCGAGAGCGTCATAGATGTTGTCCACGTTCTCATATGACTTGATTTCTGTGTCCAGATCCAGCCATACAGAGCTGCCGGAAGCGTCTCCGGCTCCCCTGTAGTCCGTATAAGGTATGTAGGAGCGCACCCACACATGCTCCATGCGCACATATACAAGCTCGCCGTCAAGCGTAAGCTTTGTTACCGGTGTACCCGCTGCCGCAAGCACGTCAGCCGCATGCTCTGCCGTATCAGCTCCGGTAAGTGACACCGCCTGCTCAGGTGTGAGGTCTATGGTTCCCTTTACATACGCTGACGGATATCCCAGATATCTCAGCATGGCTATGAGAAGGCTTGCCTGATCATAGTCGTTGCCGCTCATGGCGTCGTATGTTCCGTTTGCACCCTTGCGGCTGCCGTGGTATGTCTCATAGCCTATGTTATTCTTTATGTAGTTGTATACTGCCAGCGGCGTCTTCAGCTCGTCAGCTTTCTCCTTTACAGTATCCAACAGTTCTGTCTCACTGGCAAGTGCGAGATACTCGGTTTTCTCGCTTTCATCCTCGGACATAACTGACGAAGCTTCAGGTGTGTCCGCGTCAACATTGTACTCAGCCGTTTCTGCCTCGTGTACAGGCTCTGTATCAGGTATATCCTCGCCGTAAGTCTCATACGTTTCATCAGCGCCAAGAAGCTTTGTAAGCTCATCCGTCTGCTCTGCCGCTGTCTCCATATCCCCCTGACCCGCCGACTCTTTTATTCCGGCAAGCAGTGCTGATGCCTCATCACGGCTCTCAGATACTGATTCATTGAACGCCTTCTCTCTTTCCTCATATACAGTGCGCGCCTCATCGTCCAGACTATCGCTCACTTCCTGCAGGGCGGTCTGCCATTCTTCCGCCGCAGTATAAGATGAGTCCAGCTGCCCGGACAGTGTATCGGCAAGCTCAATCACTCTGTCCGCATCGCCGCTGCTTACACTCTCCGAAAGCTGTGTCATGACATCGTCTGCTTTATCAGCCTCGTCTGTGACTGCTTTCTCTGCAGTCTGCCATACCGTCTGAATTTTGTCTGAATCATCCTGCGATTCTGTTTCATCTGTTGTTATTTCTCCGTTTTCGGTATCCGCATATGTCTGGGCGGTCTTCGTTCCGACAGAGGCTGACTCCTGTCTGCTTCTGCAGCCCGACAGCATACATACACACAGAGCAACAGATAATAACGTGCATACGCTGCGGTACCATATTTTTCCCTTTTTACATCTCTCTATCATCTTATTCTCCCTCCATGCGGTTCTGGTTGTAGTAACCCGCCTGTATAATTACCCTCTTTGCCACAACGCTTCCTATGTAATCGAATTTCGAGACATTTATCGTGACCGTTCCCTCCGGTGCGTATATCAGTCCCTCTCCCTCAAATGCCGTAGCCTGTATTTTTATGTCTCCCTTTTCCGAGCACAGCACGACAGGCTCATCCTCCGCGCCGCAATGTATCGTGTTTGCATTGAAAGATATGTCACCGCCGGACATCAAGCTTGCCGAAAGCGTCACGCTGTTACACCACGCGCCTGTAGTTTTCAGGCATATCGTCGGAACGATTATATCCGTGCTGTTGTACACTGCAATCTCCGTGAGAGGAGCTCCCTCAAGTTCCATATCATCCTTTATGTCCTGTGTATAATCCGGAACATCCAGAGGCTGTACGTTCTCCTGCATACCCGCGATATCCAGCACTCCGCCCGCTATGGAGAGGCTCCCTGCCGATGATGCCGTCCCGTTAAGATGTATCGTGCTTCCCTGAAACCTGAACGTCTCTGCCCCATATATATCGCCTGTAATATCCGCCTCGCAGCAATAGAGCTGCACTTCTCCATCTGTTGCGATAAGCGCCTGATCCAGACTCAGATATTCCTTCCCCTTTGGTATCTCTATGCTGATGACTGTCTCATCACTTATGTTGCCCGCATTGTCCACCGCGCATATGTGCAGATACACCGTCTGCCCCGGCTCATATGCGGTTAAATCATATTCGCTTAAATCAATTTTCAGTGTGCCGTCAGAAGCTTCCGACACCTCAGCCGCCGGCTTTCCTTCATCTGTCTTTTTTCTCAGCTCGTCCATAGGTTCTGTCGAATCACTTATGCCGGTAATAAATCCTCTCATGCCGGACAGTGCCGTGGCATCCACTATGTTTGATTCCACGTTTTCTCCGTGCCCTGAGCTTACAGCCTCCACATAGTACTGATAGTCAGTTCCCATATCCTCGGATTTGCATATAAATGTTCCGGTTTCACTCTCAGTTATATCCGGCTGTGTCGGTGCCGCCTCATCATAGAACGAGTTGTCCTTTGCCGATGTTTCGCTTGTAAGCTGCTTCAGATAAAACAGTGTGTTCGCAAAAACTTTTCTCTCATCATCAGTCGCCTGACCGTTGCTGTGTCCTGTCTGTATCATGGCAAGCTGGTTGTTTGTCACGAGATAGGCAGCTGTGGTTGCTCCTGTCTCCGAATCTGTGCTGTACCACGTTCCAAATTCCATCCAGACTGTTGAAGAAAGCGCTCCACCCGAATACTGTCCGAGAGTATGTGCACTCGGTATCTGTAATGTTCCTGACAGTTTCCACGGATAACTTGTGAGCATACCCGAGTTTACAACCCTCACTGTGCTGCTCGGCGTATAACTGCACCATGTTGCAACTTTAATGCCGAGATCATCTGCGAATCTTGCAAAATTGGGATGATAACAGCTTGATATACGAGCCAGTGTATCATGACCAAACATGGCTCCGCGTCCTGTATCAATAAAAGCCTTTGTCGCCTCATATCCTTTTTCCGAGAGATCCTGTCCGGCATTTGAATCGTATGTTCCAAACATCAGCACGTCGTACTTGTAATCTCCGTTTTCGTCCTTCAAATATTTATCCGGGTCCGAATTATAACTCCCTATGTATACCGTGTCTATGACAAACAGCCCTTTGCCGGCAGGCTCACCCGTGTCGCTCACTGTCTGCTCCATCCAGTTCTTCAAATAATTCTGCGCGGCATAGCACGGATAGATATTGAGAACCCTCACCTTCTCCGAGCCGTCCCACGTGGAACGCGTCTCCCATTCGCCGCCATTCATCTTCCTGAATACACGATATCTGTAAGTATCGTCATCATTGCTTATATCATTCCATGACAGATTAACTGAATACCCGATTCCTGTCGTCACATCAGCAGTGAGTGTGAGCTTTTGTCTCTCAGTCACATGTACGGAGAACTTAATCTCATCTGATGCAAGCACCTCTGCCTCGTCATCCACCGACACAATCTCTGTTTTCAGGATATATTCTTTCCCCTCCTGAGCCGTTGCCTCAAGTGCCGAATCAAGCGAAGCTTTCGTATTCGAGGCAGACAGTTCCATCTCCTTTGTGACAGATGCTGTCGCTTCTCCGTCCTCTGTGATGGTATACCGCACATTCATGGTCACATTCTGATTGGTATCATATGATATGTCAGTATGAAGCGACAGACTCTGTGTCTCTCCGGCTTCCAGCACATATGTATCAGTCTCAGTCTCCACGTTCGTAATGCTAAGGCGCAGTGTATGATAACTGTCTATCTCGTCAAGCAGAAGTATGTACCATATCGTGTCCGTGATATCCCCGTACACGCTTCCGTCGCTTCCCTGTACGGAATGAAGCTTCTCCTCGAAAGCATCCGCATCCTGTATCAGTTCTCTTCTGTACATATACATGGCAAGTACTGCCTGTTCGGCAAATGTATCCTCGGAAAGTTCCCCTGTGAATCTGTCCTGACAGTATGCGTCAAGTGCAGTCCACGCCGGTAAATCATCACACCCGCACATGGAGAGAATCATTCCCGCATACGCCGTCAAATACGGTGAGCTGTCAGATGCATCCGTGTACGCATACCCTCCGTCGCTTTTCTGTTTCCCCGCAAGGTAGAATGCTGCGTCTCCTGCCGCGTTGCTGTAATCTGCGGTCGCATCCGTCGGTGTAGCCACAGCCTGAGCGCATACCGCCGAAAGTGCAAGCACGGTGTCATAGACATCGCTCTCATATTCTTCTGTAAGACCGAAACCCCCGTCAGGATTCTGGCGGGACATGATATCAGAAAGCAGTGATTCTACCTCTTTTGAATCTGCGGACATATACTCTGCCCGCGCGATATGCACCATCTCATCGGTATTCATATCCTTATGGCTGCCTTTCCATTTCTCAAGGAAAGTGCTGTCTGTCGGCTTTCCTTCTCTTCCGAGTATAGTCAGAGCGTTGGCTGTATCATTTATCAGGTCTGTATCACCCCAGCCGCTCACATCGTCTTTCTCGCCGACAAGCCAGCTTATCGCCTTTGTTTTATATGTACCAGTTTCCTCAGTCTCTTCCGCCGCCACAGTATAAAATGGCACACATTCAAAACACATGGCAATACACAAAAGCAATGCCAACATAGAAGAGAATATTCCACTTCTATTCCATAAAGATATTTTCCCCTTTAACATGATTTTTTTCCTTTCATTTGTTGCAAAATATATAATTGATGTTTACTTTCCCTTATTTTTTCTCAGCTTAATACATCCCATCACAAGCAGTGCTGATGAAATTAAAAATGCCATAACTATCGGCAGATATATGACCGATATTCCCTCATACAGTGTAAACACGGCTAATATCGTTTCAACCAGAACTATAATCCTTGTCCTTTTTTGATAAATTCTATGCTCGATATCATCGAGAGGCTTATTCTCCGTGCCAATCGGAGCAAGCAGCCATAGAGTCAGCACCGCGCAGAGCAGAAGCCCAAGCAGTATCATCTGTCCGTATGCCAGCCTGTTTACGGCATATACCGCAGTATAAGCTGCAAGCAGAAGCGAAACCGACATAACTCTGCAGCCCCATCTGGTCTGCGCATGATATCCTCCCGCGCTGCTCCTTATGGGATAAAGAAACACCCACAGCAGAACGCCCGAGAGGACATCACCGTAGCAGAAGCCGACAAGAACTGTAAATCCAAAGGCAAGCACGTTCTCCCTGATACGCTCAAGCCCATAGGCTATGATCTCCTTCTCCTCATCGGAGTCATATTCGTTGGTTACATATTCCTGCAATGTCTTCATCGGCTCTTAGAATTTGCGCAGCTTCTTGACTGCCTTTGGCTCTTTCGGCTGATATGCCCAGAAACAGCAAGCTGAGTTAGCTGCTTTCTCCGCCGATTTCTTTGCCATCTTGTTTACGAGCTTCTTTGCCTTGTTCATACTGCATCCCTCCTGTGATATATTTTGCTATTTTGATATTAGCCGTCTAAATCATAGCACATTTTTTTCTTAAAATTCGCCATATGTCATAACTAACAGCTTTTTTGTCATAACTCGTGTTTTTTTGCCAAAATCCGGTTCTTTTTGTCATTTGTAACTATCAAATAAGATAATTATAGTTGACTTTGAATTGAATATACTAATGAAAGGACAAACATGTAACATGACATAATCGTATTTTTTGTGAGGAATAAAAATGGTAATGGACATATCTGAACGTATCAGGGAATTGAGAGAAGTCATCGGTATAACCCAGAGTAATTTGGCAAGCGCACTTAACATATCTCGCTCAGCAGTAAACGCATGGAAAATGGGTACATCAAAACCCTCTATAGACACTCTTGTTGATTTGGCTGATTTTTTTCATGTATCTACAGACTATTTACTTGGAAGAAATGAATTGCAGCTAATTGAAATATCAGGAGTAAGTCCAGAAGGCGTAGATATTATTCTCCGTCTCGTCCATTATTTTTCTGCGGAGAATTCAAAAGAAAACAATTAACAGAATATACTAGGAAATGACATGAAACCTTACACAGCATAATCATACCTTTTATAGAAACAAAATAGTCATTGACATACCTGAGCGTATCAAGAAATTAAGAGAAGCTGCAGGCATAACCCCAAGCAGCTTGGCAGACATCATTGTTAATTGAACAATATAACTCTGACTATGAAAGTATTTTCAGTAGCTTCAAACTGTATCTCACCATTATTTTGATTCACAACATCCTGTACACTCTGTAAACCCATGCCATGATTATACGAATCATCTTTGGTGGTAAGGAAATGTCTCCCTGATTTACGCAGTTTACCGCTGTAGCTGTTCTTTACCAGAATCCTCAATGTCCCTTTGTCCATATTGATTCTAACATAGAGGTATTTTTCTTCACTGGACTTTGCCGCCCTGACTGCATTGTCAAGCAGATTGCCCAGAACAATGTTGAACTCAAACGAATTACGCAATTCTTCCGGCAGACATATGTCCGTTTCAACATGAATTCCGTCCTTCTTTGCCAACCCAAGCATATAATTCAAAAGGCTGTCTGTCTCAATATTGCCAGATTCTGAAATTGCCCTTGAATTCTGCATATAGTCCGTCATGCTTTCTATGTATTTTAAAACCTCATCGCGCTTATTCTGCATGGTCAGAAGCTGTATCTCTGACAAATGATTCCTGATATCATGGCGCATGCGTCTTACTTTTTGTTCTGATTCAAGAATAATGTCCAACTGGTTTGAATATTCCTTGACATACTGCCTGAGAATTTGGTTCTCATATTTTTCCTGAGCGGATTCAAGAAGCATATTATACAAATACAGCACCAAGAAATTTATACATAAAAGTCCCAATCCTACTGCTATAAAGTCGCCTGATATATAATGCTTCATGTAAGCCATATACAAAAGTATACATATACTGATAATCGGCACAATTATCAGAGCCACGCTCGGCACTATCTGTTGCTCATTCCGGCTCTGCATTATCCTTCTCAGAAGACACATAAACACAAACATAATCATATCGACCATGACGAATGTCAGCATATCCAGTGCATCTCCTGATTTGTATGCCGGAGTCAGCAGACTTGTAGCAAGCATATCACAGCCCATGCACACAATAGTAAGTATTACAATAATAAAAATCACATATTTTCTGTTTCTGGAATACACGCACACGAGCGCACCTATGCCGAGAACATTACATATAAGATTAATCAATGATATATTAAGACAGATAAACAACGCGCTGTTTACCGCATAAAAAACAATACATACTCCTACAACATGTTTCTTATCCGGATTCTCTCCCTGAAAAAACATGTCTGTAAGATGCTTAATCAGATATATTCTGAACATGTTGCACATTAAATATACTGCCGTGTACATTTTTCTTCATCCCCTCTCCAGCATCTTGCTCCGTACTTCTTTCCGAAAATTTTGACTAACAGGGATCTGTGTACCGTCCATCATTAGTATCTGTGTATATTCATATTTTTGTATGTAAGCAATCTGGACGATATAAGACCTATGAACTTGCAAGAAAGATTCGTCCGACAGAATTTCCTGAGCAACCTCTTTTATCTTTCTGTAATATTCATACACATCCACTTTTGTATCTAAGCCACCATTTTTTTGTTTTTTCTCCGTGACAAGTCTGATTTTTCTGCCATCACTTTCAAAATAAAGGATAGATCTAAATGGTATATAATGAGTTTTACCAGCCACTTTACATTGAAACACCTTCTCTTCTTTTACGAGAAACATAACAGCCAAATCAAGACATTCCTCTACCTTAGATTTTACAAGCGGCTTCACAAGAAAATTCATCGGCATTATATCAAACAGGCTCATTGCATATGTTGTATTTGCAGATATAAACACAATCTTCATGCTATAATTATTCAGTCTATGCCGAATATACTGTCCTATATCTACACCGCTGGTCGTAATCAAATCAATATCCAAGAATAATAAATCAATCGCATTTCCATCCTCAAGATAATCCACCAGTGCCTCTCCCGTACTCCATATCTCTGTATCAAGTCTCAAGTCATGCTTCTTCCCATATTCTTTAACGATCCTTTCAATTTCCGAACAGATTGCCGACCCATCATCACAAATTCCTACTCTAAGCACTCCCATCAATCCCCTATAACTAAACAAAATATTTACATTTCAGATTATATCACCCATACCATCCTAAATCAAATGCTTTGCAGTAGAAGGTATTGCTCTTTGTTTCCTTATAAGCCATAATAAAAAGTTAAATGACAATCTAACATACCATAAATTCAGTACTTTCTTCACGTAGATTTCATCGCAATGCCGTCTCGTGTCCTCAGATATGCCAAGGATATAAATGAGTGACTTGTGATAACTGTCTCTGTATCTCGCTCTCGCTAATTTTTCTCTGTAAAATGTCCTGTGATCTACTGATTCAAATACCATGTGTTGTTCATAACCTCGAACCTCCTTTAGGAATTTTGTATAAAATAAAAGGACTCTACCTCTTAGTAAGAGATAGAATCCTTAGAAAACCCAATAAAAAAGGGGAAAACCCAATATTTGGAATTTTCCCCTAATTATCAAAGATAGATTTTACAAACGAAATCCTTAAAACGGTTCGCTTTCGTGTACTCCGGACGATGTGTCATGAAATCATTAACATCAGCTCTGGTAATCAGAAATTCCGTGAAGTACATATAGTTGTAATCTACTTTCCTGCATTGTTAGCGATTGCAGCCTGAGCAGCAGCAAGTCTAGCGATAGGTACACGGAATGGTGAACATGATACATAATCAAGACCGATCTTGTGGCAGAATTCAACGGATGAAGGATCTCCACCGTGCTCACCACAGATACCGATATGAAGCTTTGGATTAACCGGCTTGCCAAGTTTAACAGCCATATCCATGAGCTTACCAACACCAGTCTGGTCAAGCTTAGCAAATGGATCATTCTCAAAGATCTTAGCATCATAGTAAGCATTTAAGAACTTACCTGCATCATCTCTTGAGAAACCAAATGTCATCTGTGTAAGGTCGTTAGTACCGAAGCAGAAGAAGTCAGCTTCCTTAGCGATCTCATCAGCTGTAAGAGCCGCTCTAGGGATCTCGATCATTGTACCAACTTCGTACTTCAGATCTACGCCTGCAGCAGCGATCTCTGCATCAGCAGTCTCAACAACTGTCTTCTTAACATACTTAAGCTCTTTAACTTCACATACAAGTGGAATCATGATTTCTGGCTCAACATTCCAATCTGGATGCTCTTTCTGAACTTCGATAGCTGCACGGATAACAGCCTTTGTCTGCATCTTAGCGATTTCTGGATATGTTACAGCAAGACGACATCCTCTGTGACCCATCATAGGGTTGAACTCATGAAGTGAGTTGCAGAGTGCCTTGATCTCTTCTACTGACTTATTCTTAGCCTTTGCAAGCTTCTCAATATCTGCTTCCTCTGTAGGAACGAACTCATGAAGAGGTGGATCCAGGAATCTGATAGTAACTGGGTTACCTTCAAGTGCTTCGTAAAGAGCCTTGAAATCTCCCTGCTGATATGGAAGGATCTTATTAAGAGCTTCTTCTCTTTCTTCTACTGTATCTGAGCAGATCATCTCACGGAATGCTGCGATTCTTTCTGGATCAAAGAACATATGCTCTGTACGGCAAAGACCGATACCTTCTGCACCAAGCTCACGAGCCTTCTTAGCATCTGCTGGTGTATCAGCATTTGTTCTAACCTTAAGTGTTCTGTACTTATCAGCCCATGCCATAACACGACCGAATGTACCTGCGATTGAAGCATCAACTGTCTTAATAACTCCATCGTAAATGTTACCTGTTGTACCATCGATTGAGATGAAATCTCCCTCATGGAACTCTTTGCCTGCAAGTGTGAACTTCTTGTTCTCTTCATCCATAATGATATCGCCACAACCTGATACACAACAAGTACCCATACCACGAGCAACTACAGCAGCATGTGATGTCATACCACCACGAACTGTTAAGATACCCTGTGCTGACTTCATACCTGTGATATCTTCTGGTGATGTCTCAAGACGTACAAGAACAACCTTCTCGCCCTTAGCTGCCCATGCTTCTGCATCGTCAGCTGTAAATACGATCTTACCACAAGCAGCACCCGGTGAAGCACCAAGGCCCTTGCCCATTGGTGTAGCTGCTTTAAGAGCTGCTGCATCAAACTGTGGGTGAAGAAGTGTATCAAGGTTACGAGGATCGATCATTGCAACTGCTTCTTCCTCTGTCTTATGTCCTTCATCAACAAGGTCACAAGCGATCTGAAGAGCTGCCTGAGCTGTTCTCTTACCATTTCTACACTGAAGCATGTAAAGCTTCTTGTTCTCAACTGTGAACTCCATATCCTGCATATCATGGTAGTGATTCTCAAGAGTCTCACATACCTTAAGGAATTCTGCATATGCTTCTGGGAATTCCTGCTCCATCTGAGCGATTGGCATTGGTGTACGAACACCGGCAACTACGTCTTCGCCCTGTGCATTGATAAGGAACTCACCCATAAGCTTCTTCTCACCTGTTGCAGGGTCACGAGTAAATGCAACACCTGTACCAGATTCATTATTTAAGTTACCGAATACCATAGGCATTACGTTAACTGCTGTACCCCATGAATAAGGGATATCGTTATCTCTTCTGTATACGTTTGCACGTGGGTTGTCCCATGAACGGAATACAGCTTCGATAGCTAACTTTAACTGCTCAACTGGGTCTGAAGGGAAATCTGTTCCTAACTGGTTCTTGTATTCAGCCTTGAACTGCTCTGCAAGAGTCTTAAGATCAGCTGCTGTAAGTTCTACGTCGAACTTAACACCCTTCTCTTCTTTCATCTTATCGATGAGCTGCTCAAAGTACTTCTTACCAACTTCCATAACAACGTCTGAGAACATCTGAATGAAACGTCTGTAAGAATCATATACGAAACGCTCGAATGCTGGATCTGGGTTGTGTGCGATCATTGCAGCAACAACTTCGTCATTTAAACCAAGGTTAAGGATTGTATCCATCATACCCGGCATAGATGCTCTAGCACCTGAACGAACTGATACTAATAATGGATTCTCAAGATCTCCGAACTTCTTGCCGTTGATCTCCTCCATCTTCTTAACACCTTCCATAGCCTGTGCCATGATCTCGTCGTTGATCTTACGACCATCTTCATAGTACTGAGTACAAGCCTCTGTTGTGATTGTGAAACCCTGTGGAACTGGAAGACCAATTGTTGTCATCTCTGCAAGGTTTGCACCCTTACCACCGAGAAGATTACGCATGGTCATGTCGCCTTCGCTAAACATATAAACCCACTTGTTTGCCATTTGTTTATTACCTCCTACGTATCTAATTAAATATATGCTGAAAAAAGCCTGCTTTAGGGCAGAATTTTCCCACCACTCTGACGTGATTATATCATATGACCTAATAATATTAAACCACTTTTTTCAATTTTTTTCTCTTTTTAACCGCATATTCCGGAATCTTTTTCAAAAAGAAAGAGACATCCGCCGGATAATGTTCTTTTCCGACAAATGTCCCTTTTATTTTACAGATTCGATCAACCAGATACTCTATCTGAGATATTGATTCATTTCGTCTGATTAATATTCGAATTTCTTCTCAAAATATGCCTTCAGATCTTCGATCTTTACTCTTTCCTGCTCCATGGTATCTCTGTCACGGACAGTTACAGCACCATCTTCTTCTGAATCAAAATCATAAGTTACACAGAACGGAGTTCCGATCTCATCCTGTCTTCTGTAACGCTTACCGATATTTCCTCTGTCGTCGTATTCACAGTTGTAGTATTTGCATAATTCAGCATATACCTTTTCTGCTTCCTCGCCAAGTTTCTTGCTCAGTGGAAGGACACCGATCTTAACAGGTGCAAGTGCAGGATGGAAATGTAATACAGTTCTTACATCCGGCTTCTCCTCTGTTCCGATATTTTCTTCATCATATGCAGCACAAAGGAATGCAAGTGTTACACGATCAGCACCAAGTGATGGTTCGATAACATATGGAATGTATTTCTCTTTCTTCTCATCATCAAAATAATCCATTGGTTCGCCGGATACAGTCTGATGTTGGGTCAGATCATAATCCGTTCTGTCTGCGATACCCCAAAGCTCGCCCCATCCAAATGGGAATAAGAACTCTATATCTGTTGTTCCCTTGCTGTAGAAGCAAAGCTCTTCCGGTGAATGATCACGAGCACGCATCTCTTCATCCTTGATACCAAGGTCTTTTAGCCAGTTGATACAGAAGCTTCTCCAGTAATCAAACCATTCAAGGTCTGTTCCCGGTTCACAGAAGAATTCCAGCTCCATCTGCTCAAACTCTCTGGTACGGAACGTAAAGTTACCCGGTGTGATCTCGTTACGGAATGACTTACCGATCTGTCCGATACCAAACGGGATCTTCTTTCTGGATGTTCTCTGTACATTCTTGAAGTTTACAAAGATACCCTGTGCTGTCTCAGGTCTTAAATATACTGTGTTCTTTGCATCCTCTGTTACACCCTGGAATGTCTTGAACATCAGGTTAAACTGTCTGATACCTGTAAAATTATGTTTTCCGCATGAAGGACAGCAGATATTCTTTTCTTCAATAAAGCTCTCCATTTCTTCATTTGACCAGCCATCAACGGAACCTTCGATCTCCATGTTATTCTCTGCCATGTAGTCTTCGATCAGTTTGTCTGCACGGAATCTTTCATGGCACTCTTTACAGTCCATCAAAGGATCTGCAAAACCGCCAAGATGTCCGGATGCTACCCATGTCTGTGGGTTCATCAGGATCGCACAGTCAACACCTACATTATATGGATTCTCCTGTATGAACTTTTTCCACCAAGCCTTTTTTACATTGTTCTTTAACTCAACACCAAGGTTACCGTAATCCCATGTATTTGCAAGTCCACCATAAATCTCTGAACCCGGATATACAAAACCTCTGTTCTTTGCTAAAGCAACGATCTTGTCTAATGTCTTTTCCATAATGTCCTCCATTTATATTTCATCTTTATATTTGTACGTTATTGTACCTTCTCTCCCTGTTTTTTTCAAGACAGGGATTCAATTATTTCTACAGAATTGAATTTCCGGTCTACATATACCGCCAGAAATTCCTTTGTGATCATCATAAGTTCTTCCAGCACGCTGTCTGAAACCGTGAAATTATACAGATTTCCAAGCGTTGCTCCATTAATATACTGAAGCACATATCTGGCGTCCTCTGATATATGGATACTTTTCTTAGCCTTGCTCCGGCAGTTCTCACACAGGATTCCACCGGATAAGGGATCAAATATCCGTGTCAGCCTGTCGCTTCCACAGATTGGGCAGTGAAAGCTCTGCAGGCCCTGTCCAAAGATATCCATGATCTTCAGTTCATATACACAACGGATCAGTTTCACCGGCAGCAGTCCTTTTTTTAATGCATTCAGGCTGACAAACAGCAGATTCAGATAATCTGCCGACCGGTCACCTTCTCTTGTAAAATATGACATCATCTCACAAAAGTAAGATCCGTAACAGTATTTGTTCATATCAAAGGTCAGTTCATGAAAATATTCCTTTGCATCTACGTTGATAAGTGTATATGCATTTCTTCCCGGATATACAGTAAATGCTCCCATGACAAACAGCTGCGTCTTTGAGATCAACTGGCTGCTTGGTCGTCGGACTCCCTTTGCAAATGCTGTGATCTTCCCCTGCTCTCTGGTCAGTATAACAAGCCGTCTGTCATATTCTCCCTGAAGACCGGAGGAAAGCACGATTCCGTTTAATACTATCTCATCCTTCATGATTCATCCATCTTATAACCATAATTTCGAAGAAGGGTATCGGTATCCCGCCAATCCTTCTTCACCTTTACCCAAAGCTTCAGATTCACATGTGTATCTAATAGCTGTTCAATGCCATACCTTGCATTGCTGCCGATCTTTTTCAGCATTGCGCCCTGTTTTCCGATAATAATACCCTTATGGGAATCCCGCTCACAGATGATTGTTGCATCTATATCCATAAGCCGTCCATTCGGACGTTCCTTCATCGAATCAATAACAACCGCGATTCCGTGTGGAATCTCTTTATCCAGAAGTCTTAAAGCCTGCTCCCGGATCAGTTCGGATACGATCTGTCGCTCCGGCTGATCGGTGATCGTGTCTTCATCATAGAACTGTGGTCCGTATGGAAGGTATTTGAACAGCGTCTTTATCAGTTCATCTTTGTTCTTTCCCTTTAATGCCGATACCGGAACGATCTCCGCATGACTGCAGGCATCCTTATAGGTCGAGATCGCCTTGAATACTTCTTCTTCACTTACCGCATCGATCTTATTTACCACAATGATGATCGGAGTCTTAACACGTTCTAACTGTTCAATGATATACCGTTCTCCTGCTCCGATAAATGTCGTTGCTTCAACAATCCACATAACGACATCTACTTCATTTAATGTTCCCTCTGCCACCTTTAACATATATTCACCAAGCTTGTTCTTGGCCCTGTTGATTCCAGGTGTATCGAGGAAAACAATCTGTCCTTCATCCGAGGTATACACGGTCTGAATACGGTTTCTTGTTGTCTGCGCCTTACTGCTCGTTATCGCGATCTTCTGTCCGATCAACTGATTCATCAGTGTGGATTTACCTACATTTGGTCTTCCTATGATCGCAACAAATCCTGATTTGTATGTATCGTTCATACTTCTCCTTCCATACTCTGTATGTATTCATGTTCTCCATTCGGCACAGAATCCTGTAACCTGCCGGAGAACTATTTACAAATCTATATACTTATATCTTCTTTCGTTACTTCTGTAAAAACTATAGATCTTTTACTTCTTTAAACTTTGCCCGATTCTGTTCGATCTTATCTTCCCCACCGATCGCACAGATAACCCCGCCATCTGTGATCGCCCGGATCACAGGTGCCAGTGAACGAATCGTTTCTACATTTGCAGTAAGCACCTGATCACGTTCTTTCTGAAGCTGCTCATCTGTAATACCTGCAAAGTAACAGGTCTGGCTAAATGCTCCTTCTGCTGATGGTGTCATTGGAGAATCTAACTTCGCGATCGCACCAATCAAATATTTGGTCATATCTCTGTCGCTTGCATCAAAGCCTGCTACATAGTCTGCTGCCTTCTTATAGATATCATATGTCTCCATCAGGTTCGGATCTCTGTAGGATGTAAAATATCCCATTCCTGATCTGGCAAATGAACACATAGCTCCATATGCCCCACCCTTTACACGGATATTCTCCCAGAGATATCCATAGGAGAAGATCACCTGTAGGACTTCCAGTGCTCCGGTATATTCAAATCCTTTTTCTTTATAATTTCCTGCGAGAGCCGCATACTGTACCTGGCTTGCTGTCTTAAAGGCTTCGTTCTTAACAGCTTTTTTCATCACACGTTTTTCTGCAAAAGCAGGTCTGGTCGACAACTTTCTTGCAAACGCTTCAATATCTGCGCCCAATAATTCCTTGATATCATTGTCACCGGTATAAGAGATTGTTACCGCTCCTTTTCTAAGGATCTCGGCAAGCGTTGTCTGCAGCTTCTCAATGATTGCATCTGCATTCTGCTCAAAATCCTGATCCAACTCCTGTAAGAAATCATAATATCCGATTCCCTCTGTCATATCCTTAAATGCCATCACATCTGAGACATAAGACATCGCGCGTGTTGCAGATGTGATATGCCCTGAGGATATCAGATCAGTCTTAAGTCCGGCCTTTTCTTCCGATATAATCTCTTTCAATCTCTTCTTATCCGAAAGCTTCGATGTGAACAGGATCTCCTCGATCAGCTTCAGACCTTCTCCAAGCTTGTCATACATGGCCTTTGTCTTAACGGAGAAGAATGAAAGATGATCCTTCCCGCCATCCTTATACATGGCTCCTGTAGAAAATCCGATACCACCGGTATGGAAATTGATCTGATTGGACAGTTCACTATATGTGTAATGCTCTGTATCCACATATTTGAAAATGCTGGTGAGCAGCTCTACATATGGAACAAACTCTGCATCCAGATCATTGATATCAAATATAAACTCCAGATAACCAATTCCGTTAGTAAAGATATCATGACTTATTAATGGCATACCATAAATGCTGTCCTCACGGTTCTTTAACGGATGGATCTCTTTTCTGATATCAGAAATACTAAGCAACGGAACCTTCTCCATATCCTCTGCCGGAGATGGTGTCTCCTGATATAATTTTAATTCCTTTGTATCTGATACAACCTGTTCAAGCTCATTTTCCGTAAGAGAGGCCTTATAGTCTGCAAGCTTCTGCTTCTCTGCTGCATCATTCTCCTTATCAAGCCCCTTCTTCGGCTTCATAACAAAAATCATACCAAAGGTATTCTGAACCAGCTTTTCCCAGATCAGTTCTTCAAAATATCCGGTTTTCAGACTTTCTTTCAATTCATCATATACTTCATTTAACTTAAACATTTCAAGTGCAGATGCATCATCATACAGCCATGTATTAAATGCATCCAGACCCATCATAAGCCCCTTCGGAAATCTGCCGAAGTTTGCTTCCTTATGTTTAAACTCAAAATTATTGATCGCAGCCTCAATCGAAGTCCGATCGATCGCCTTTCCTTCTTCTCCATGCCCGGAAAGATCGGTCAGTGTATCCCTGATCACAGACACAAAACGTTCCTTATCGGACATATTTGCATTTCTTGCTACGATTGAAAAGATTGTCTGCCGGATCCCATCATCAAAGGAAGCAAAGACGTCCTCTCCGATCCCTGCATCTACTAATGCTTTCTTCAATGGTGCGCCCGGAGCGTCCATAATTGCGTATTCCAGTATATTCATGGCAACGGACTGCTTCTTATCAAGGCTGCTGCCAACTACCATATTATAGGTTAAAAATGTCTGATTTTCTTCGCTCTCATTTTCTGCGATCGAATAAAAGCAGCTCTCATCCTTCATCTGTTCATAGGCTGTCTGCACAGCGATCGTAGAATCAATCTCTCTATAATCAAAGCTCGAGAGATACTCCTTATCGATATAGTCCAATTCCTTATACATATCAAGATCACCATACAGATAAATATAACTGTTTGACGGATGATAATACTTTCTGTGAAAATCAAGAAAACGTTCCTGACTTAATGTTGGAATCGCTGCAGGATCACCACCGGATTCATTCTTGTATGGTGTGTCAGCAAGAAGAAGTTTTTCAATCTTTGAATACATCTGCTGTTCCGGAGATGAAAATGCCCCCTTCATCTCATTAAACACAACACCATTATAGCTCAGTTCCCCTTCTACAGTTTCAAGTTCATAATGCCAGCCTTCCTGACGCATGATCTCTGTATGTTCATAAATATTCGGATAGAATACCGCATCCAGATAGACATCCATAAGATTTTCAAAATCCTTTTCGTTACAGCTTGCAACCGGATATACTGTCTTATCAGAATATGTCATTGCATTTAAGAATGTATTTAATGACCCCTTTGCCAGTTCTACAAACGGGTCTTTTACCGGATATTTTCTGGAACCGCATAATACCGAATGTTCCAGAATATGCGGAATACCGGAATCATCATACGGTGGTGTCCGGAATCCGATATTAAACACCTTGTTCTCATCATCATTTGCAATTACAAGCACTCTGGCCTTTGTCTTCTTGTGGCTTAAGATATAACCTGTTCCGTTTACTTCAGGGATTTTTTCTTCTGTTATGATATCATACCCTGTTAATTCTTTTAAGTCTCTCAATCTGATGTCTCCTTTATTCTTCTTTATTCAAATGGAATGTCTCCGGAAGCAGCTCTTCTACCGAATACATCCGATATTCCTGTTTGTTCTTTGCTACAACGATCACGCAGTCTTGTTCGGCAAATTCGGCAATGACCTGTCTGCATATCCCACATGGATAAGTATAGTCACATTCTCCGTTCTTTAGTCCGCCAACGATCACGATCGCAGACAGTTTCCTGCATCCTTCACTGACTGCCTTAAAAACAGCCGTCCGTTCCGCACAGTTTGTTGCCCCATAGGAAGCATTTTCTATATTGCATCCTGTATAATAACTTCCATTCTCCATCTTTATACAGGCTCCCACCTGAAAATTCGAATATGGTGCATATGCCTTTGTTCTTGCCTGCATCGCAAGCTCGATCATTTCTGAAATCTCGTTTTCATTCATACAAATTTCCTCTTACTTCCTGTTACATAAAACTAACAGTACCACCCATAAATATAGCCTATTTTCCATGTGTTTGCAATGCGATTCTGGCGTATTTGAACACAAACTATACACAACAGATTGACAGTGGTCTTACCTATTATTACACAAGACATTCAGATAGGCTTGTTACATAATAGTAAGACCACTGTCAATCTACTATTTAAAATTTCTACTCTCTATTTAAAAATAAATTGTTACTTCAAATTCACCGTCTTCTGTTTTTAAACTTCCGTGGTAGCCGAATATCTGCATGATTTCCTGCACGATGCTCAATCCGATTCCGCTTCCGCTTCTGCCGGTTCTTGTTTCGTCTCCCTTTACAAATGGCTTCCATAACTCCTCCGGATCGGTTGCAATCGACTGTTCCATCGGATTGCTAAGGATCAGATGATCTTCCTTTAATACCAGCCGGATCACACTTCCTTTCAGTGAATACTTAATTGCATTTACAAACAGATTCTCTAACATATGGGAAAGCATCAGCGGATCACCTTTTACCGTACAGTTTCCTGACATTCTTACCTCCAGACCTTTTTCATCCAGAAGATTCTGATACCGTTCCTGTAACGGCTCCCATATCTGTTCGATGCTTACAGACTCTGTCTGTAACGCTTCCATTTTACCAAGCTTGATATACTCGCTTAACTGACATAAAAGTTCATTCATGTAAGATGTATTTTCCAAAATAACATCTATGTAATGCCGGCACTCTCCTGTCTGGTTTAACTGTTTCAGATTCTCTGCATACCCGGAAATTGCCATCAATGGACTTTTTACATCATGTGCAAGTGCTGTAATAACCGTTTCTTTTCTCTCTGCATCTTCCATCTGTGAAAATGTCCGTCTACAGGATATAAACGCAGTCAGGATCGTTGCAATTATAATGAGAAATACAACTGCAAGCCCTCCATAAAATAACCAGATGCCTTCTGTATGCCAGCCAAATGGATCTGCATACATAGCGGATACGATATAGTATATATCATTGTCAAAAACGATATATTGACTTTTAAAATAATAGTTTTCACCCAGATAACCACTTATACTCTCTGTTGTATCTTCCGGATATGTTCCGAGGGTCTCCATCTTATCCAACAAATACCTGCTCGTCTTACTATACTGATTGGCATCATCTACTCTGCCATGAAGACTCCATGCAAATTCCCCTGCATCAGCATTTTGAACCACCTGCCGGAAAGAAGGCATAATCGGTGAATACATCTGTACTTCGGACTGCATCTGCTCCATATCATCCTCTATATCCTGTACCTGTTGTTCTAATTTTTCTGTATCATTTTCGTCTGTATGCTTCGTAGTTTCTGTTTCTTGATTTTCATCTGCAACATTTACATCGTCTTTTTCTTCTATATTGTCTACTGCATCTGAGCTTTCCAAATGCCGCCTGTAAACTGCTGTCAAAAAATATGGTGTATTTTCCTCCGCAAAGATCTCCTGTATTCTATTACGGGCTTCCTCTATATCTGTCATACCTGCAATATCTTCCTGACATTCAGCCAAACTTGCACTGACACTATTTGTTGACACCTGAAAATATTCTTTTAATTCCAGATTGACCTGATTTCTGTAATAACCGATCACCAGCAGATACAACATTATGCTGACTGCTATAATGCCAGATGAAATCCATATCCATTTTCTTCTTACCTTTTGTCTTTTTCTTTTCTGCCGCTCCGACAATATGGCATTTCTTTTTTTATTGTTTTTGTTCTTTTTCATCGTCATCACCCCGTATCTGATATCCATTTCCTATCACTGTTTTAATCTGCTTTCCTGCACTTCCAAGATGTTTTCGGATCTTTCGAATGTGATTATCCACGCAACGATCACTGCCATCATAATCATAGCCCCATACCCCGATCAGCAGTCGTTCCCTTGCCACAGTTTTGTTTTTGTTCTCGAGCAGCATCCGTAACAATGCAAACTCTTTCGGCGCAAGTTCAATTTCCTGAGAATCCACAAGAACCCTGTACTCCGACGGCTTCATATGTATCCTGCCGCAGACCAGTTCTCCGGTTCTGCTGATATCCTTTGATCGTCTGATCAGTGCCTTGCATTTCGCATATAAGGTCACAAGGGAAAATGGTTTGATGATATAATCGTCACAGCCGAGATCATATCCAAGCAGGATATCCCGTTCGGAACTTCTGGCTGTTAAAAACAGGATCGGAACCATGCTCGTCCTGCGCATCTCCCGGCAGATCGCAAAGCCGTCCATTCCCGGAAGCATGATGTCTAACAATACAAGATCCACCCGTTCCGTCTCAAATAAATCCAGCCCGTCCTGTCCGTTCTGTGCCGTCCGTACCACGATCTCATTTTCACTTTCTCTGGTAAAGTAATCTTTCACCACTTCGCAGATCTGTTCATCATCTTCAATCATCAGTATCTGATATGTCATATTTCTTACCTCCTTACGCCTATATTAACAGTGTGATATGACTTTTAAATGTTCTTACATAAAAAGCCCAAATAGAGTTTACTGCTCTATTCAGGCTTTCTTATTTGCTATAGTTTCTCTCTCACAGCTCGTTCCATATTCTGCATGGCACATTCTGTCTGCATGGCTCTCCCTCGTTCCTCTTCGGACAGTCCGTCGGTTATGGAATAACACGCATCAAACAAGCCGCTCTCCATACATTGTTCGATGCCTTCCCCGAAGCAGCCAGCAAATGCAACCACTTTTTTCTTCTGTGCTTTTGCAAGTTTTGCTACGCCTGCCGGAGTTTTTCCCATTAACGTCTGTGCATCCATCCTGCCCTCTCCGGTAATAACCAGAGCGACATTTTTTATTCTTTCTTTTAAATGGATCTCATCAAATACTATATCAATTCCCGGTCGTAATCTTGCATGCAGGAACATTAGAAATGCATATCCAAGACCGCCTGCTGCACCTGCTCCCGGTGTCATACGATTTATTATGCTGTCCATCTGACATTTCTCCGGGTCTGTATTCATTTGCACTTTATCCTGCTTACAGCCTGACCAGTTCTGCTGTTCCACCAGATCTGCATAACGCACCATGGATTTCTCCATGTTCTCTACCATCTGAGCATCTGCTCCCTTTTGCGGTGCAAAGATATAGCTGCATCCATTCTCGCCAACCAGCGGATTTGTAACGTCACAGGCAATCTGAAATGAACATGCTGAAAGCTCCGGTAACATATCCTCTGTGTGAATCTCGCATACTTTTGAAAGTCCTTCTGCTCCATAGCAAACTTCGTTTCCATGTTCGTCAAGAAAATGGCATCCAAGTGCCTGAAGCATTCCGATCCCGGCATCATTTGTTGCGCTTCCGCCAATCCCTATAATAAAGCTCCGGCATCCATGCAGCATGGCATCCTTTATCATCTCGCCTACTCCATATGTAGTTGTATGCATCGGATTTCTGGCTGACTCCGGTACAAGCGGAAGTCCTGCTGCCTCTGCCATCTCGATCAATGCTACTTTTTCTCCTGCTTCATCATAACTGATATAAGAAGCCTTTACGACCTGTCCAAGCGGTCCTGTTACATTAACTGTATGACGTTTCATGTTCGATTTTCCATAGGCGATCGCATCCATGGTTCCCTCTCCGCCATCTGCAACCGGAACCACTTCGATCTCACAATTCTTATAATTTTTCTCCAGACCTTTTTTAACCGCCATGCCTGCCTGAACAGATGTCATACTGCCCTTAAAAGAATCAACAGCCGCCAGAACCTTAAGCGGTCTTTCTCTCAATTTCAGATCATCCTGCAATATGGTGTCATGTATTTCACATGTTCGATTCATTTGAGAAGTCCTCCCTTGCAAATATCACACCGTTTATTTTCGGTTCAGATTATATCCGACAACTGCACCCACAATACCGCCAACGATATGTGCCATATTCGAGATATTGTCCTGTACTGCGATACCTTCATATACCTGCTGTCCGATAAAGATGATCGCAACCAGAATAAAGGATAACGGAATTTCGCCTGCTCGGAATCCGGTAAAGGACGCCAGCACGATAAATGCAAATACGACACCACTCGCTCCACAAAGTGCTACATTCCAGAAAAAGATGTAATTCACAATACCGGTCGCAAGTGCTGTTACACCGATCACTTCCAACATTTCTTTCGAACCATATTTTTCTTCTAACATCGGTCCAAGCAATAACAGATAGGAGGCATTTCCGATAAAATGACTCCATCCTGCATGCCCGAATACATGTGTAAAGAATCGCAGATATGTGAGTGGATTTGTAAGCGATGAATGATATGTCATAAATAATAACCGGGTACTTCCGCCACCGGTCAGTACCCCAAGCAGCGTTACAACAAAACAAATAAATACAAAGCCCAGCGTCACCGGTGCGTTAAATGTGATCTTTAATTTTCTCATCTGTATATACCTCCCCATATAGAATGAATAGCTTTATTATACCCTATTTATGTATAAATACAAAGAGCCGCTTCGACTCTTTTACCCCAGAACAAAATTGCTTTACAGGATAAATATTTCTATAAAACAAAACTACCGTCCATCCGGCAGTCTGATCATAGCAGTTTCAACTGACGATCAAATCTGTATCCGAATAAACGGTAGTCTTATATGTACTTTGCACATTCTATTCATCCGAAAAATCATTGCCTATACTATGGTCAGATGATTTTCCATCATGATATACCGATGAATTTACAGATTATATTCTTTCTTCGTATCAGCAAGTGCCGCATCCATACGCTCGATAACGGCTGCGATCTGTTCCTCTGTAATAACCGCTGTCGGCTCGAAACGGATACACTTGGAGTTTACAAGTGTTCCGGCTGTCATAACACCTCTTGAGAACAAGCCCTTTGCGATGCTGTAACCGATATCAGATGTAACAAACTCAACAGCAAGCATCAGACCTACGCCTCTGACATCATCGATGATCTCAGGATATTTTGCCTTCAGACTTTCAAGTCCTGCCTTTAAGATCTTACCTTTGCTTGCACACTGTCCTGGAATATCATTATCAATCATGTATTTGATCGTTGCGATCGCTGCCGAACAACATACAGGGTTACCACCAAATGTAGGAGAACCAAGTAACCATGGGTTGTCGATCAACTGCTGTACCCACATGGATGGCTTACAGATAATACCTGTGATTGGCATAATACCACCACCAAATGCTTTACCGAATGTCATGATATCCGGTGTTACGCCTTCTGCTTCGCATCTCCACATTGTACCGGTACGACCCATACCTGTCTGGATCTCATCAAAGATCAACGCTACACCATACTCATCACAGATCTGTCTTAACTCTGTCAGATATCCTTCCGGTGGAACGATAACACCAGCCTCGCCCTGAATTGGTTCAACGATCATGGCTGCAACCTTTTCACCAACAGCGATCAGGTTACGGATTGCCTTTCTTGCATCCTCTGCATTACCATATTCTACATGCTGTACCTGCTGTACCATAGGTGTATATGGAACTCTGTATGTATTCTTACCACCCATTGAGATTGCACCCATTGATTTACCATGGAATGCACCAACGGTTGAGATATACCATCTTCCGCCTGTTGCGATTCTGGCAAGCTTCAATGCCATTTCGACTGCCTCTGCACCACCATTTGTAAAGAAACAATACTGAAGATCACCCGGTGTGATATCTGCAACTGCCTTTGCAAGATATCCACGAAGCGGATCCAACAGCTCCTGTGAATGAAGCGCCTGATGATCAAGCTGTGCCTTTACGGTATCAAGGATCTCCGGATTTCTATGACCACATGTATAAATACCGAAACCACCAAGACAGTCAATGAATTCTTCACCATATAAGCCATCACATACACCGTCATGATCTTTCCACTCAAGCACTGCTGAGTTGGTAGATACTGACTTTCTGTATTTTAACCAGCCCGGGCTTACATAATTATCAAAATAATCTAATGTCTGTTCTGTCATTAATTTCTTTTCATCGTCTGTTAATTCATCTGAATGGATATAACCAATTACCTTTTCCAAATCCTTACTTACCTGTTCATAACTCATATTAAAATCCTCCTTAAAATATATTCATCTTTAAACTGAAAAAAAGGAGCCTGTGACCTGTCCACAAGCTCCTTTGCTTCTATGTCTGTATATTATCGTATCTCATGCTCTTTTTCAATTACTAATTTATACCATTTATCTACCATTTATCTATTATATATAATTAAATATAAGTATATTTAGCTCATATAACTGACTTGTAATTTCATCGTCATACCTCTATCGAAGTATCATTTTCTACCCTATTTCTGTTATTCGCCAAATCATTCGGTATTTGAAACGCATTAAAAAACCGCCCACCTTCATTTTTCAGAAAGTGAACGGTCTGTTTTATCTAGTGTTCATACCAGCCTACAATACCCGGGTTCAGATTGATATTGATCTGCTTAACCTCCTGATATTCCTCGATACCATGAACGCCAAGCTCTCTGCCAATACCGCTCATCTTATAGCCGCCCCAAGGTGCTTCATTGAAGGTTGGGTTGTAGCAGTTGATCCATGTGATACCTGCGCGAAGCTCACTGATCACACGATGTGCTCTGGTTATATCGGAAGTAAATACAGCTCCGGCAAGACCATATACAGTATCATTTGCCATCGCAATCGCTTCTTCCTCTGTCTTAAAGGTCTGGATGCTGACAACGGGACCAAAGATCTCCTCACGGACAATCTTCATATCCGAAGTACAATTATCAAAGATCGTTGGACGTACAAAGTAGCCCTTTGCACATTCTCCTTCTGTATAGCGCTCACCACCTGTTACAAGTGTTGCGCCTTCCTCGATACCACTCTTTATGTAAGACAGAACTTTCTCCATATCCTTTTCCGTAATGACTGGTCCGATATCCGGATTGTTCACCGGATTGCCGATCGTCATGGCTTCCGCCTTTTTCTTTAATCTGGCAACAAACTCATCATGGATGCTTTCTTCTATGATGATTCTGGATCCTGCGGAACATACCTCGCCCTGATTGAAGAAAATACCGATCATTGCCCACTCTACAGCGCCATCCAGATCTGCATCTGCGAAAATGACATTTGGTGATTTACCACCAAGCTCCAGTCCGATCTTCTTCACATTTGTAGCGGCTGCTTTCATCAGACTCTGACCGACTCTGGTACTTCCAGTAAATGTGATCATATCAACATCGGTATTCTCGCCCATTTCCGTTCCGATCTCAGCATCACCCTGTAACAGATTGACGCAGCCCTTCGGAAGTCCTGCTTCTTCAAAGATCTCGAATAACCGGATTGTTGAAAGCGGAGCCTTTGGACTTGGTTTAAACACGATACTGTTTCCTGCTGCAAGTGCAGGAGCCAGTTTCCAGACAGACATCAGAAACGGATAATTCCATGGAGTGATCTGCGCACAGACACCGACCGGCTCTCTGGTCTCATATGAATGCATCTTACCAAATCCATCATTTACCTCATATACACCACCATGCGGAGTCTTGCAAAGGCCTGCGTAATAACGGAAGCAATGAATACCATCACTGATATCTCCTTCTGCTTCACGAAGAGGCTTACCATTATCCAGAGTATCCAGCATTGCCAGTTCATCGGCATATTTGTCGATCAGATCTGCGATCTTTAGAATCATATCACTTCTGGTCTGGGAATCCATATCACGCCACTCTCTTGTCTGGTAAAATGATTTCTTTGCCGCAGCGATCGCACGTTTGGTATCTTCTACACTGCTTTCATAGACCTGTGCGATCACTTCTCCGGTTGCCGGATTGATAACATCAAACGGCTTTTCCATACTTCCTGTTACCCACTCACCATCAATATACATCTTTTTTGGTTCCATATATCTTACTCCTCCTGATCAACTTTCTTTGTCTGCCTTTTGCCGTTTTGTATTACTGCTTTAATTTGTTCCACATATCGTTGTAAACAGTCAATGTATCTGTATCAAGATTTCCAACAAATTCACCTTTTTCAAATACCTCAGCCGGTACATTCTTTGCTTCATTATTCTTGTAATCTTCATTTGCCTCCACTGCAGTTGCATTTGCATTCAGATATGGGTATTCCGCCATAACCTTTGTAGCAACATCCGGATCACACATATAGTTGATGAATTTCATTGCATTATCATAGTTCTTGGCACCCTTTGCGATTGCCCAGTTATCAATGAATTTATATGCGCCCTCTTCAGGAAATACAATCTTGATCGAAGGGTTCTCATCCATAGCAAGCGCTACTTCAGCAGACCAGCAGTAACCAATATTACAATCTCCGCTGATCAGAGATGACTTTGGACTGTCACTGTCATATACTGCGATATTATCCTTTAATGTCAGAAGCTTCGTTTCAACCTCGGCAAGCTTTGCTGTATCTGTTTCATTCATGCTGAGTCCCATGCTTCTCTCCGTCATACCGATAACTGCTCTGTAGTCATCCAGTGCTACGATCTGTCCTTTTAATGAAGGATCAAAGAGATCTGCATATCCCTTAATATCTGTTGATACCTTGTCGGTGTTGACTGCGATCGCTGCCACACCACCCTGATAAGGAACGGAGTAGACATTGCCCGGATCATATGTAGGATCCAGATACTGACTACCAATATTTGACAGATTGGTAAGTGCATCCTGATCCAACTTCTCAAGCATTCCCTGAGCGATCATGGATTCTACCATATAGTCACTCGGCTGTACGATATCATAAGTTCCTTCATCCTCTGATTTTACCTTTGCAAGCATATCCTCATTGGATGAGAATGTTGATACATTTACTTTAATTCCATATTCTTTTTCAAAATCCTTAATTACTTCATCCGGTACATACTCTGTCCAAATGAACAGGTTTAACTCTCCGTTTGTACTGTCTGCTTTCTTACCACAGCCTGTGATATTTACTGCTGTCATTGCAAGAACAAGTGATAATGCAATACTTACTGCTCTTTTTCTGTTTTTCTTCATAATTATGTCTCCCTTCTACTCTTGAACCTTGTTCGGTTACTTCTATAAATTGTTTACTGTTTCATTCTATACAGCTACTGTTTTTTCTTCTTAAACAGATTTCCCTGAGTCAGGACAACAAAGATGATCGTGCCTGCTAAGATCAGCGCTGATAATGCATTTACATCAGGTGCTACTCCACTCTTAATACTTGCCATAACCTGTAACGGATAAGTCATCGTATTACCATTTACAAAGTAGCTTATGATAACGTCATCAATCGATAACGTAAATGCCAGTAATGCACCGGCTGTAATGCCGGGTCTTAAAACCGGAAGTGTGATCTCCCAGAATGTACGAATGCGGTTAGCTCCCAGATCCATACTTGCTTCTTCAATCGAAATATCATAGCCGGATAATCTTGCCCTGACATTGAAGATAACATATGGCACACAGAAGGTGATATGTGCAATGATCAATGTAAGCATACCTCTTGGGATCGAGACCTTTGCGAATACCGTAAGTAAGGATATACCCATTACAATCTCAGGAATAACGACCGGGATATATAAAAGTCCGTCTATGATCCCTTTTCCTTTGAATTTATATTTGTACATTCCGATCGCACCGAGCGTACCTATAATCGTTGAAAGTACAGTTGTGACCAATGCTATGATCATCGTATTGCCAAAGGATGTAAGAAGCGACTGATTTTCAAACAATTTCACATACCAGTCAAATGTAAACCCCTTCCAGGTCAGATATGGTTTTGATGTCGTTGCATTAAAAGAATTCACTACAACAACTGCAATCGGCATAAACAATACAATATAAATCAGAGAACAAAAGATCTTTGAAAGAATACTCTTTGTTCTTACTTTTGCTTTTCTGCTCATCGTTTACACCCCCAGACTATCCATATCGCCGCCTGTCTTCTGGTACAGTTTGACGAGGATCAATGTGATAACAATTAATATGATGGATAAGGCTGCACCAAGCGGCCAGTTATTTCCACTCTTGAACTGACGCTCGATCAGGTTACCAATAACATCTGCATTTCCACCACCTAAGATATTCGATACAAAGAAATATCCAAGACATGGGATAAATACCATGATACAACCGGAAAAGATTCCGCTGGCTGTCAGTGGCAGGATCACTTCAAAGAAAGTCCGCCAGCCCTTAGCTCCAAGATCAGAGGAAGCCTCCAGTAAAGTATGATCCAGCTTGCCGATCGCGGTATAAAGCGGAAGTACCATAAATGGGAACAGGCAGTACACCATACCAAATACGGTAGTTCCCTGATTATATAAGAGGTTCAATGGCTCTGATATCAGATGTAGCTTCATAAGCACGGTATTCAACCAGCCGGATGAACCAAGGAATGTCTTCCATCCATAGATACGGATCAGTGAATTCGTCCAGAATGGAATGATAACCAGCATATATAACAGATTCTTTGATCTGCTCTTTGTCCTTGCAATAATATAGGTAAACGGATATGCAAGCACGATACAGATCACGGTTGTAAGTAATGCGATCACAAGTGACTGAACATAGATCTTAATATAAGAACTGTCCGCCAGATGTTTGTAATTATCGAATGTGAACTGAAATGTTACATTGTAATACTGATCGATACTGCAAAAACTCATGACCAGTATATAGATGAGTGGAACCGCTACCAACAGGATCAGCCATAAGGTCACCGGCCCTACCATGATCGTTGCCGGAAGTGTCTTTTCTCTGAATCTCTTTTTATTCATATCAAACACCTCCTTATGCCAGTGTTATATTTTCCATACTCTGATAGAAGCTGTTATCCAGACTGTGGATCAATACCGCATCCTCCGGATTCCAGCAGATAAATACTTTGTCACCGGATTTTGGAAGTTCTTCGCCTGCCAGACGTTCCATCTTTACTTCATTTCCATTTGGAAGAACCGCCAGACATTTAACGACTGAACCAACATAGATATAATCCTTGACCAGTGCCGGTACACTGAAGCCCTCTACCGGTTCCGCCGAAAAATGAAGCTTTTCCGGTCGAACAGAAACGGTTACAAATTCACCAACTGAAAATCCGGTGTTCTTTTCCTCTGTCTCGGTCACGGAGCCGGAGGTTGTTACATCTCCATTTTCAATTCCTATAACCGCTTTTCCGTTTGCGATCGATTTGATCGTTCCGTCAAATACATTTGTCTCTCCGATGAAGGTTGCTACGAACTTGGTTGCCGGTCTTTCATAGATGTCTGTCGGTGATCCGATCTGATCCATGACACCATCATGCATAATAGCTATCCTGTCGCTCATCGTAAGCGCTTCTTCCTGATCATGTGTAACATAGATAAATGTGATATGTAATTTCTTCTGCAGCCGTTTCAGTTCCAGCTGCATCTGTTTTCTAAGCTTCAGATCCAATGCACCAAGCGGCTCATCCAACAGCAGAACCTTCGGACGATTGATCAACGCTCTTGCAATCGCAACTCGCTGCTTCTGTCCACCGGACAACTGACTTGGATACCGTTTCTCAAATCCGGATAACTGAACCATCTCTAACATCTCCGCTACCCGTTCTTTGATCTCTTTCTTTGGAACCTTTTTCATCTTAAGACCATATGCTACGTTGTCATATATGGTCTTATGTGGAAATAAAGCGTAACTCTGAAAGACAGTGTTTACATTTCTCTCAAATGGCTCTTTATCTTCAATCGGCTCACCTTCTACCTGAATGGAGCCTGTCGTCGGTTCTTCAAATCCTGCGATCATACGAAGCGTTGTCGTCTTGCCGCATCCGGATGATCCAAGCAATGTCAGGAACTCGCCTTCCTCTACCTGTAGATTCAGATCTTTTACAACATGATTTGTTCCGTATATTTTATTTACGTCTTTGATATCAACTATAACATTTGCCAAATCATATCACCTCTTTTTCAAATTTCTCTATAATGCTTTTTCTCCTCGTTCACCGGTACGGATTCGTATAGCCTCTTCGATATTTCGAATGAAGATCTTACCATCTCCGACATGTCCGGTAGCTACCTTTTCTCTGACATCCAGAATAATCTGTTCTACCTTGGAATCTTCAACTACTACTTCAACTCTTACTTTTGGAAGAAGATTGATCGTAGTTTTAAAGCCTTTAATCTCATTTACGCCCTCAACAGTTCCTTTCTGTGTTCCGCATCCCATAACGGTTGAGATCGTCATACCACCACAATTCTTCTCATCCAATATGCTTTTTAATACTTCCAGCTTTTCTGGTCTGATTATTAATATGATTTCTTTCATTCTTTCTTCCTCCAATCTGCAACATACAACTAATATAACAAAAAAGAGCCGTTCATCTCTGAACAGCTCCTTTGCTTGTTAACGAAAATATACTACTTTCAAATTAATTCTTCAATAGAACAGGATTACCATTTTTCTACTACTTTTATAGTACTAACTACTCTTTTTCTTTAATCAGTTTAAACATCTGAACACGGTTTCGAATTCCCAGTTTCCGGTAAATATTTAAAATATGCTTCTTTAGTGTATTTACCGTTATGGATAAATGGTCACAGATCTCCGTATTCTCCATTCCCTGCAGCAAAAGCTGCAATATGGTCTGCTCCCGCTTCGTCAGATCATAGGTCTTTACTGCCTGTGTCAGCGTCAGTTTCTCCTGACTGGTCATCTGATTGTTTCTGTCCTGTGACAACCGGTATGCCATATGATCCTTAAGCATATCCATCAGGAATACATCTTCATATGTAAAGTCCTCTTTACCAATCGTCCTATATAGTGTCACTACGCCCAGAAAATGTTTGTTCCGTCCAAATATCATTTGTAACGCATAATGCCAGTTATTTGGCTTATATACTCTTTGATAATATTCTGTTTGAACTCTTTTCTCATCAGATATGATATCAGTTTCCCGGTATACCATACTCCTGCCACTGAACATAATACCACGGCTGTAATCCATATTCTCATAAATATCTGACAAGTCTTCATCACAGTTGAGGAATACCGGACGTTCCAGATTTTCTTTCTCATTTGATGATGCCAGATAAAAATCTGCACTATCAAAATCTATGACGGTCTTGATCTGTTCCAGAAACTGTGTCCGCATGGCATCAAAATCACCGGTTGTGTAAATCTTGTATATGATACTGTTCATGACCAGCCAGTCATTTGTTTCAAGGGTCTTCACCAGTTTCCACCTCCCTTGTATTTCATAAAACAAAAAAGTACGCAACCGATGTAACACACCCTTGCGTACTTATTTTTTACTATTCTGTTGGCATGAAGTATAGCACAAAAAGATGATTTGTCAAGCAATTATCTTTTTTTGTAAATTATCAGTTCCGGATCTTTGCCCTGAGCTTCATATGTTGAAATCAGAATAAAATCCATATCTGCAAGAACTCCAAAGTATCTGTCTCCACCAAATTCACATTCAAGCTGATTGCCTAAATATGTTTTCCGGCCATCCAGGAATTTCACTTTTTCTCCATTCGGAAGCCTGTATTCTAAATTCACATATTCTCCAACAAGGGCATTCAGTCTTTTTACCTCAGGCAGACCTTCTACATGAAGATCATTAATTTCTCTGATCAGCTCCTTCTTGAATTGATCAAACTGACCATTGTCACTCAGTTCTTCATATCTTTTCCAGTAATCCAATTTTGGAAGAAGTTTCTTCATATAAACACGCGCCTGATTCTCTGTAACATTTTCGTCTACCATATGTTTAACACAGACATCTATCAATTCATCCATATCACTATAGGTATATGTTCCATCCGCATAACACCACTTACAATAGTCCTCATTCAATGAACCATCACTATTATGTCCTATGATTGTGTCATCCTCAAGCGGCATTCCGCAGCACTGGCAGATAAGTTTTCTAGGCTCTCCCAGTAGTGTATTGATCGATACATCAAATTCCTTCGATAAAAGCTTTAAAGTATCTGTGTTAGGAATTGTCTCTCCATTCTCCCAACGTGATACAGCCTGTCTCGTCACCATTATTTTCTCAGCCAGTTCATCCTGTGACATGCCTCTCTTTGTACGAAGTTCAAAAATAATATTTTTTGTTTCCATGACTCGTCCTCCTTTATTCATATCATACAGGAGAATCTGTTTTATAAAAAGCAACCTGCTGTTTCCTGCCTGTCATATGTGCTCCTATCCTGCACATAAGATAAATTTAATTAAATATAATAAATTTCTTTGATTCTATTTCAAAAGCTTTTTTATCTGTGCATCTGTTGCGATCGGATAAATATCATGCATGTGTCGGATGATCGTATTCCACGACTCCTGCGGATCATCCTTGTAACAGGATGTTACATAATCATATCCATAGATATGTTCCGGAGACGAGTAAACCGCCACATCCCAACCATACTCCAGTCCTTTTTTATTTACACGTTTTCTGAAGTCGCAATTACAAAGATACATCTGCATCATAAGATTGGTGACAGCTCCATCAAATCCCTTTTCGCCGTCTTTTCCATACCCTGCCATTTTCTTCAGTTCGTTGGAATACAGTTCTGTATCTACATGTGCTTCCATAAAATGATCCATGATCTTTTTATGCTTATTCGGGGCTTTTCCATCCTCATACAGCGCATCAAAATCATATCCATCCCGTCTGTAATTGGCAAATACAGGAAGCCATTTTCTCGATATAAAACCTGCCTTTTTATTAAAAAACTTGCCATATACGATGTCATGTCTTCTTGCGATAACCGCCCGCCACATCCATGGATCTCTGTCAACATCCTCACACCACCAGTACTCCGGCACGGTTCGTTCTTCCAGCGAAAATCCCGGTATATCATTTCTAAAAAGCGGTAGGAAGCCAATCTCATTTATATATTCTATTGCCTCATCTACTGTATGAATACACTCCGGATCATCCCAGTCTACACCATACATGATCCATTTGCCTGAGTCTTTTTCCATGTTTGTCTCCTGTTATATCACTATCCCATTACAGTGATCCACCTCATGCTGAATAATCTGTGCCACAAATCCCTCAAATGCCATCTTTCTTTTTACAAAACCAGCATCCTGAAACTCTACCTCTATCTTCTTATACCGCGTTGTTTTTCGTTTTCCCTCTAATGACAGACAACCTTCTTCTGTTTCATAACGTCCGATCTTAGAACAGATCACCGGATTGATCATAATCATATCTACAGGTCCGGCACTTACAATAATCATATTTTTCTTATACCCGATCATATTTGCTTCCATTCCGACACAACGCTCACGATTTGCAGCTAATGTATCCCGAAGATCATTTACCACATTCATATCAAGCTGTGTTGCCGGAACGGATTTCTGTCCCAGAAAAAGAATATCTTTTACAATAGGTTTTACCATTTTCCATCCTCCATAAGTTCTCATTTATCTCTTCTATCTCGTAAAGATTTGTCACTGATTTGCAAATGACATAATATGCCATTAAAGCAACACAGTCATATGTACCACCTGTTCCATTCACTGAATAAACTTCCTGATTTCTTTACTTATCTCATCATATTTGTAGTCGTGGACATAATGCGGACAATCTAATTCAATATAACCTGCATTGTCGCAACCTGAAATATAATTTTCGGGAATACTTCTCCACTTTTCTTTTGTAAAACCGGTTCCACCGGAGCCGTCAGAAATAAACAATAACATCGGCACCTGCGGAATTCCGTTTTCTTTTACAATATTTGCATTCTGTTTTACAGCTTTTACTTCATCGATCATCGTTACAGTTGCAGTTTTTTGATAAAATACTGCTCTGTAAATCTCTTTTTCCTTTTCAGACAATGTTCCGGCTTTGATTGCATCGCTCTCGGCAAGGCTCGGTATCCATCTGGTGATTCCAAGTGCCGCACCATACTGCCCTAATTTCATAATAGGAATATTAATGTTCATTTCATCATAATAGTCTGGTACTGCCATATCCAAACCAACAATAGCCTCAACTTCTTCCGGATACTTCTGTGCCCAGTATAAAGCCTCAAGTCCGGACATTGAATGGGGGCAAAGCACATATGGGCCTTTTATTCCGGCTTTATCAAGTGCCATCCTTGTTTCGCTTAACATCGTATCGATATCCCTGTTTTCGTCTACAACATCACTAAAGCCATAACCGAATTTTTCCACTACAACGATTTTATAATCATTGCTAAGCAGCGAATACAAAGACTTAAAATCCAATATTGGCGAGCAGGTTCCACCTCCGGACATGAACACAAGCGTTTTATCACCATCCCCCTCTGTATATACGCTCATCTTGTGCCCGTTGACTTCTACCAGTTCACCTAACGGAGTTAATAAATCCTTTTCTCTTGAACTGCATACTTTATGGCGAACCAATGATATTATCACGAATAATGCAATAACCGTGATTACAATCAATATTACTCTTAGAATATTTCTTAATATCTTTTTCATACTGTATCTCCTTTAATCAAGTGCCTGATGATTCCTGCATCTATCCCCAATATGGAATAACCAATTGACATAAAGACTGCAACGCTTCCTACCCTTTTGCATACCAGCTTAAATATTCACAATGTAAAACATAATTGGTTCTCTGACTCCGCAGTGCCACACCATCGGCTGGGCGTACAACTGGAAGTTATGAATGAACGTTCCTTTATTTTTTACGAATCCGGATACTTATTAACATTGAGGCTGCTGTCATTACAACCAGTAACACATAATATAACGGACCTTGATTGATATCTACCACTCCCATCAATGTGTTTGTCCATCCGTGTAGGATCATACAGAACATGACAGCTCTAGTGATATCATAAACCATAGATAACCAATAGCTGAGCGCCAATCCTAAGACCGCGAACCAGATAAATGACATGCTCTGATGTGAATTGCCTTCTATGAACCAGAGCGGAATATGCCAAATGATCCATACGATTCCAACGATCAATGTTGCTAAAGGTGCAGAAACTTTCTTCTCCAGAATCGGCAACATAGTACCTCGCCAGCCAAGTTCTTCGTTGCCACCATACAGGAGTGCAGTCTGTATAAATATGATGAATACCACAACCGCAGCTATCGGCGATCTGGGGATTGAGGACAGCAGTCCATCTGAACAAATGAAGAATACTATTGTTTCAACTATAACTGCAACAAGAATTGTCAGCCAGTTCTTTTTTGTATTGTTAAACAGGAACCGCCTTAAATTCTTTCGCGTAAAACCACCTTCCATGCAGATACAGGCGGCAATTGTCGGTCCAAATCCTCCAATTGTAAAAATAATCATCGGAAACACGTTTGACTCAGTTAAAGATGTGACTTTAACCAGCAGAGCATCTCCCCACCAGCAAACCCAGGTGATGAGAAATGTGATTATCAAATATTTTGTTAGTCGTTTCTTATCCATTGTACCTTCCTTCACAAATTTCTATTTACCAGTTACCAAAACTGGAATTTTCACACTTCGTCAACTAATGTTTTTTCTTCTCTATAAAGCAAGGTCACAACAAATGCAATAATTATCAAAATATGTAATACAATATGATATACATCAGGAACATATCTTCCATCCACATTTATTAATTGAATGCATTCTGAAAAATAGGCAATCTTCTTGTCCATTTCTCCCATAAATCCTCTTCCAAATAAAGTATACCATTCATGACTTAAGAACTGAGTGACAAACCACCCTGCCAACCATATCAAATGTATATTCCTTCCAACATTTTTTGTAACTAACATTAAAACGAATGTAATTGTCGGAATAAGCATAAATAGCCAATCTTCCTCAAATGCACCTGTTACCAAGTATTTGTCTCCAATCTTCAATCCTATCATTGAAAGAAAATACCACAGTAAAAGAATTATATTTACAATTATTAAATGTGTTTTTTTCATAAATCATACCTCCTAGACAATTCTTAAAATTCCGATTTAACTTTCCATCAATTTAATTGCTTCATCAACAGATACACATGTAGCAAATCTCTTTGGCCACATCATATCATTGTAATATTTATATGTTTCTTCTCCAGTCATATAATCGTTATCAAATGTTGAATTTGCCCCTTGTGGAACAATTACTTTATAACCTCTTTCAAAAGCAGATTTCACAGTTGCATCTATACAGAAGTTTGTCTGTAGTCCCATCTTATCAGGATCACTTACGGATAATGCAGACTGAATATAATATCTTCTTGCTATAAGATAGTCACGAAACAAATAAAACAGAAGATAACTTTTTCCACAGATTTGCCTCTTCAAATTAAAACTTACTGCACTTTTTCACTAAGTTTTAATTCCCTATGATTTCATATCAAACTCCGAACCATGTTCCGGGAATGTTAATTATCATAAAATCTCTGCAACACGATCGCCAACTCTTCCGGAGCTTCTATGTTTGCTTCATGACCTGTTTTCACAAGTTCATGGAAACAGGCGTTGTTCAAATATTGGCAAAGTTCTTTTGAAGTTTTTTTGTTTGCAGTGTCCTTCTCTCCACAAATGAGCAATACTGGGCAAGACACCTTATGCAGGGAGTCACTGAAATCCAATTCAGCCATCGTCCCGCACAGGCTGATAACATCCGCTTTTTTGAAACCCATTTTACTGAATGCCGAATTCGGCATAAGATGAAACAATATATTCTGAACTTTCAATAAGTTTTTTGGCATTTTATATTGTGCTGCAATTAATACGAGCGCCCTTACTTTATCTGGATGGTCTATCGCGTAATTAAGCGCCAAAACAGCACCTAGAGAAAGCCCGCATAAGACAATTCCTTCGTTCTCCCTGTCGCATTCTCCTGAGAATGCTGAATATAATTCCTTATATGTAACAGATTTTCCCTCTAGCATCCCTGCCAAACTCAAATTGACACTACTTTCCGACACTTTCGTTTCTTTTATTACTCTAGTCCAACTGTCTGGTTTTTGTCCTAATCCATGCAAATATAAATACTTCATATACCGTTGCTCCTTCAAACTGGAAATTTTTCAAATTATCAATTTCTAATTTCCGTACAGAGATTTATAAATCATCTGCTCTCTAATTGTTCGAAATGATAACGCGGCTTTCCAACACTCTTTTTTCCATACTCAATAGCTTCTGTAGGGCAATAACAAATACAAGCCATACAATGAGTGCATTGCTTTCCCCATACAGGCTTTCTGTCCTTAAGCGTAATGTTGTTCAATGGACAGTTCTTAACACATTGACCACAACCGACACAGGTAGCATCCGTACGAAATGCATCAGATTTCACAAAGAAATGATAAAAAATCGGATTTACCGGACCACTCATTAACCGGTCATAAAGATTGTTTCTTGGTACAGCGAACGGCTGCTCTGCCTTAATGTGCGCAATTATATCCATAATAGTAGGTTCCGCATTTCTAACAATCTTTCTTGCTTCTTCTGCTTTCGGTGCACCAAACATAACAATATAATTTTCCGGCATAATAACCTGAGCTGTACCCATATACCATAAATGTTTTTGCTCCGCAAGGCGCCGATTATATTTCGCTGCATTCCCAATCTCGCCTCCACAGTCCATCACGAACCAAATGCGTTCTGCAGAAAGCAGTTCCGTTTTACAAAGCCACTCCGATACAATTTGTGGAATACGCCACGCATAAGTTGGAACCACTACGATTATATTTCTGCCTGTTTTCATTGGCGAATAATCTGTTGCCTTGATTTTTGCATTCATATCTACAATCTCGTCCTGCAATTCATCTGCAATTTTCTTTGCTATATAACGACTATTACCAGTTCCGGAAAAGCACAAGATCATAATAACATTACCTCCGTATTTGCCTCAAAGCCAAGCTTTTTATAAAAGCTTTTTCTCCAACACTCTTCTTGAAATCATCTCACAATATCGTCATTTTTCTCGTATGGCATCGGCTCCCCATTTTCTTTATGTAGGCGTCCTATTTTATCGCAGATTCTATCGTACAAATTATCATTCACATATGCAATCTTCTCCATATCCACATTGTTCTCTGATTTTTTTCCGCTGTAGAATTTTTGGGCGTATGTTCCACATTCTTTTATGTAAGCCATTATTAAATTAATTTCTTGTTTCTCGACTTCTGAAAAAATAGGTTGTTCCGTTAATTTTTCACTGATAAAATCACAAAAATAGGAATAGTCATCAAAATACTGCTGCTCATACTCTTTGCCTATGATCGCACCAATCGTCAAATTGTTTTTTTCTCTTTTTAATTTATCAAATAATCCCTCTGTTTTCTGCCCTTTTCAATCAGAAATACTATAGCCGTTAAAGTTTATATTGCATGAAGTTACCATTATGTACAAATCCAAAATCCGTATATAATTTAACTCCCATATCAGACGCCGTAATCTGTATTGTTCCACAGCCATATTCCCTGGCGTCATCTATAACGCGGGATAGCAGCTCCTTTGCAATACCTCTTCTTCTATATTTCGGATCAGTAAACATACTGGACAACAATCCTATCTTTCCACTTGGGCATCCAAAATAGGGAGGCTTCTCCACAAATGACATCCCGCTTGTTCCAATAATATTTTCCTCATCAAGGGCAAGCCAAGATACAAATGTTCCGTCCGCCATATGTCGAGTATAATATTCCTTCAATGCAGGAACCAAATCTATCTTTTCTTTAGCACCTTCTTCTCTAAGCTGGTTTATCCTCATGTGAATAAACGTATTCAGTTCTTTTTCTGTAAGTCTTTTATATCTAATATCCATTTTCACGATCCCCTTATACAAACTGATATTTATAAATTACATACCGCATACAATGGTATATTTACCATCCATTCCTGATCCATATACTTTAGAGTCGAAAAACGTACAGCTTTCTCGGGATGGAATTTATCATAATACGCTTTTAAACTCTGCGACCTTATATTCGTTTCTGCTTTTACTTCAATAGGTATAATTGCATCTTCTTTCTGGATCAAAAAATCCTGTTCAAACGTAGCTTTCTCAGTTCCATAATAATATGGTGTGTACGGCGTATCAGAAATCAGCTGCTGCAATACATATTGCTCTGTGAGAGCACCCTTGAATTCCATAAAAATATCATTTCCTTCCAATATAGATGTCGCCGGTAACTCACTTAATGCCCCCAGCAATCCGACATCCAGCATAAACAATTTATACGCATTCATGCTTTGATATGCTTTCAGAGGTATATGTGGTTCATTTACACGATTAACTTTATAAATCAGTCCACAATCAATCAGCCATTGAATTGCTATTTCAAACTCGCTGCTACGAGCCCCCTTTTTTATTTGACCAAAAAAGAATTTTTTATTTTCTTTTGCCAACTGCATTGGAATAGAATTCCAAACCATTCTGATTCTTGGCAGTACCTTGCTTTCAATATGCTTTCCAAAATCTCCCTCATATTGTCTTAATATATCGCTTTGAATCTGCCTTACTTCTGTATAATCTTTGTCTAGCCGAAAAGCATCAACAACCGCAGGCATTCCTCCTGTATAATAATAGTTTTTTAACCAGAAAAGGTATTTGTCAGAAAAATTATCAATAATGGAAAAGTCTTTTGTCTTTAATGCATCTGCAAGTTTTTTTTCCTCCATAGCATATAAAAACTCTCTAAAATTAAGCGGATATAAATCCAACAGATCTACTTTACCAACCGGATACGACACACCCTCATGAATTGCCACTCCAAGCAATGACCCTGCTGCTATAATATGATATTCTGGTGCTTCTTCACAGAAATATTTCAAGGATTCTAAAGCTTTTGGTGTGTTCTGAACCTCATCAAGAATAATCAATGTATTCCCTGGAGTAATTGTTACTCCTGACTCAATATTTAAATTCATTATGATTCGTTCAATATCAAAATCATTTTCAAACACTGCATTCATACGTTGGTTGTTATAAAAAGAAATATATGCTGTTTTCTCATAACAATTCTTTCCAAATTCCTTCATCAACCAAGTTTTTCCCACCTGTCTGGCTCCCATTATTATTAACGGTTTTCTATTTTTCTTTTCTTTCCACTGTAACAGATTATCCATTGCAAATCGAAGCATTGTCACACCATCCTTTCGCAGATAGTATATCACATTTTTTATTGTCTATTCTACCGTTATTCTAACATTTTTTCTTACCTTATCAGTTCTATTTTTTACATTTTTTCTTACCTTATAAATCTGTGATATTACATTTTTCATCACTGGTCATAAATTTGTTACGTTTTTTGTTCTAAATGGTCAATCTGTTTCGTCTTTTTTATAAATTTCACCGTTCCATGCATGATATCCTGCAATATATTCATAATCAGGATATTCATTTATTTCATATAATTTCATCCCCGTATCAGTTTTACAAATCAGAACATTTGAAATAGTATATTCATTCAAATCAGATGACGATATCGGAGAATATTTGATTTCATTTAAATATATTGCATCTCCGCGTTCTATTGCCTGATTTTTATAACTTTTATTATGCAAAAATAAATATCTGCCGCTGATTATTATAAGCAATACAACGATTGCAACTGAAACAATTATAAGTATCCCTCTTCGACTTCTGGTTTCCATCATATTATCCTACTCCTATGGTGCTAAGCCCAACCTTGCTGTTTTCTGCCCTTTTCAATCAGAAATACTATAACCGTTAAAGTTTATATTGCATAAAGTTACCATTATGTACAAATCCAAAATCCGTATATAATTTAACTCCCATGTCAGACGCTGTAATCTGTATTGTTCGACATACAGCGTATACGGTGTATCTGAAATCATCTGCTGCAACATATATTGCTCTGTGAGATTACCCTTGAATTCCATAAAAATATCATTTTCTTCCAATATAGATGTCGCCGGCAACTCACTTAATGCCCCCAGTAATCCGACATCCAGCATAAATAATTTATACCGCATTCATCCGTTGGTTGTTATAAAAAGAAATATATGCTGTTTTCTCATAATAATTCTTTCCAAATTCCTTCATCAACCAAGTTTTTCCCACTTGTCTGGCTCCCATTATTATTAATGGTTTTCGATATTTCTTTTCACCGTAACAGATTATCCAATACTATTCCAACCATCATTGAAATTCAGGAACTCCAAAAAACTCTCTTTCTCTTAAAATCCACCATAATGAGACAGCGTCTCTGTTGCTAATTCTGTCCCAACTCTCATAGCCTCATAAATATTCCCATTTATCAAATGTGAACATACAAAGCCTGCATGGTAACTATCTCCACAACCTGTAGTATCAATTACTTCTTTAACTTTATTAGCTTGAACAAAATACTTTTCACCATTATGATATGTAACACTTCCTTTATCAGCTAAAGACACATTAAATAGCCCTTTATACTTCTCTGAAAACGCTTCAAATATTGGGAGAATTGATTTCTCTCCACTAATCATGAAATAATCTATATATGGTGCATATTTTTCCATTTCTTTAAAATTACGATATTCTACAAAATCCACTGCCAATCTGAAATTGTTATTCTTTTTTAAATCTATAATTTGTCCAAAACAGCCTGCCCAAAAATGTACAAATACAACATCTGATTTTTTGATAAACTCCAATTCATCATGGTTCAATATCATTTTATCAACAATATCACCCGTCCATGAATCATCTTTGTAATATCTGTCACCGTCGGCTGTAAGATATGTACGATTATTCGCTGTTACTTTATCCTTTTCTACTCTTACGTGGCTTACATCTATTCTCTTATCAGAAATAGAATCCATAATAAATTTTGCGTAAGAATCCTGTCCAACCGCACCCAATATTGAAACATTGAACTCCTCAAATTTTGATGCATGGACTGCAAAATTAAGGGCTTCACCGCCAGCATATAGTTCATCAGTTCCATCAAAAACATCTACACATAAACACGGAAGTGCTACTAAATTTATCATTCTTTATACCTCTAAAATTTCTAATTTTTCTGTTTTATCAACTTAATTCTGTCATAATATAAAATGACTTCCGGCAGGGTTGGTCAAAATTTAAAAAACCAGAAAAGCTTCCCGCCATATGGATTTTTCTTACTGAGCAACCGTGCTGAAACTGCATGTAATAATAAAAATGCACCGCTTATGATCGTCATTACCAGTTCAAACTGTGATAAGACCGACATGGAATTATCATTATAGCCTATATAAACATTCTTACTGCCCAGAGTGCTGCAATTTCCCTCATACCAGAACACATCGGCACCATTGACAGGCGAATTCGACTTAATCTGCAGCACCGTATAAGTTGACCGGATGCCTTTCCCATAACGTGATTTATAATTTCTGACATCATTTCCGCTATGTACCTTGACATGATTGGAGCTCTGCCGAGAACTTTGATATGTTACAGTTCCTGTTGTATGATTCTTCTTACAGGCATATCCGACCACCTGCGTCATACCCGCCACAAAGAAAATCAAAGCAACTACAAGTGCCAAAATCTCAGCCGTATAGAATGCATCCACCGATTTATTTTTCATTTCTATCTCCATAGTATAGCAAAACAGGGAGCTAATCATCTTATCTCCCTGAAATTAACAATTCGCATTTTAAGCTGCAAAGCACTTAAATTAAAGGTTTGCACTCAAAGTAGCAACGCACTTAAATCAAGCAAGTGTACTTGCTCGTTTACATTATATGTAATTATCAAGAAAAAAGCAATAAAACTAATTGAGATTTATCTTTACTCTACATGATGATATTTTTTCAATCTTTGTGCCTCATTTGCCTCAAACCCAAACTTTTCATAAAATGGAATCTTATCAGGGACTGCACATAATTCCACAAAAATGTCTGTACCTTTAACTCCATTGTCATTTATGAATCTTCTTAATTCATTTATTAACATCTTTCCGATACCTTTTCCCTGATATTCAGGTCTGACAACAACATCCTTAATATAGTAATTAAGTCCCATATCACCATTCATTCTTGCCATAGCAACAATGAAATCTCCATCCCATACAGAAACTCTGAATAAAGTATGTTTCATTGCTAACCTTGTCTGTTCAAGAGACGGTCCATCTCCCCATACCGTTTCCCACAATTCAATAAATTGTTCTGCTGTTAATTCATTATATTTCACTATTAAATTTAACATAAGATATTTTCCTCCAATACTGTTCTTTAAATATTGTTATTCACAACTAGGGAACTATCTTAATTTTTCCCATTCCGCTTTTGTAATTGCATAAGCATATGATATTGTGTTTTTAGAGTCATCATATACTTTAACCCTTTTCATCCCATTCGCTATAGCTGTATTATAAGAACCAACATTTGTATATTTCATATAAGAATAAATAATGTCATAGTCCGTATGTTCAAATGCCCAATCACGGACTGCGATTGCAGCCTCTTTTCCAAACCCCTTACGCCAATATTTTTTGTAAATATGATATCCTATTTCCGGAAGCATTTCTCCATCAATATTTTGAATAGTAATTCCACAATCACCGATAAATTCGCCTGTTTTTTTTAACACAACCGCCCATAGCCCAAAACCATATTTTTCATAATTTTCCAAATTCCAAGAAATCCATCCTTTTGTTCTTTCAACATCAAAAGGTGCTGGATAATGCTGCATTGTCTCTGGATCAGAAACAATTTCATATAATGCTTCAAAGTCCCCCATTGTATATTCCCTTAGAATAAGTCTTTCTGTTTCTATCATATTGACACCTCCTATTTTATAGATCGATTTATTACCTTCTGTCTTTTCTATTGATTGATGATCATATTGATCTAACAACATTAATGCATCTGTGTATAAACTAACAAATCACAATTTTCTTTATAACCGTCTTCGCAAATATATCATATCCACCAATTGTACTCCATCTTCATATATTGGATGGTCGTAATTATCTGTAAAAAAATGTGGTACGCTATGTGAACGGATAAAACCACACTTTTCATAAAAGGGTATTGTAAGCGGGCTATCCCCTGTTCCCACTTGCAAAATAGCATATTGCTTTCCGTATCTCTCAACAATAAAATCAATTAAAGCTTTTGCATATCCCTTTCCTTGATATTCCGGAACAGTTGCAATATTTTTTATTTCAAGCACACCATTTCCTTCATCGGTAACGACACACTCACATTTAATCCCATTATCATCTAATACATACATTTTGCCTTTATAAAGATAACGGTCTATCATAGTTTCCTGTTCATCTGCCAATAACAGCAAATCAAGATATTGTTTTTTATTTTCTGTGATCTCTATAATCTTCATCCATATCACCCCTCCAAATCCATCACCATACATGAATCAGATGCTTTAAACCCTAACGATTCATACAAAGGTCTTCCCATCTCGGTTGCATCCAGGCTTATTTCTGTCACACCATTTTCTTTTGCCTCATCAATCAAAATCTCAACCATTTTCTTAGAAATTCCTCTTCTTCTATAATCTGCGCGAGTATAGACATTCATTAAATGCGCCCGATTACCTGTTGGATGCGAAAAGGTTGGCATAATCCATGTATAGGATAAGCTTGCACAGCCTACAAGAGTTTCTCCATCAGACGCAATAACTGTAGTCTGTTCCCCTGACTCAAAATATCTTCTGCTCTCAGAGATAAAATTCTCGTCATATTCATACTCACCGGACAAGCCATTCACTTCTCTAAGCATTTCAAGTCTCAGCTTCATCAGAATTTTCATATCAGCATTTGTAGTCTTTCTGTATATAATCTTGTTCATTTCCTACCTCCCTTAACAATCTATCCAACAGCATCTACCGATTGTTTATAAACATTTCAAAATTTCATCTCTTACAAACGCGTAAATCGATTTTAATCACTCAAATTCTTTTATATCATTCCAACTTCTTTCCCTTATTAATTGCTGTATAATTTTAGTTGAATAATCGAGCTTTTTCTAAGTGCCACATACGAAATCAGAAAGTTTGCAAACCAGCCGGCCGGTACAGCAAGCCAGACAAACGCAATACCGAAACGGGGTGCAAAAATCAATGCAACCGACAATCGTATCGCAAGGTTTACCATATTTGCAATGAGAAACGGACGCATAATCCCAAGTCCGCGAAGGACTCCGTCAGTTGCCATCTTAATACCCATAAAAATGAAAAAATAACCAAGCCATCTCATATAATCGCCAGACACCTGATACGCCAAAGCAGTTCCATCTTTACCAAGAAATAGCGAAGAAATTTGTGTGTGCAGTGTTTCAATGACTACAAAAGCAAGCACTGCAAAACATACATCCAACACCAACGCAGCATGATATCCTTTTTTGATACGTTCAATTTTCTTTGCACCATAGTTCTGGGAAACATATGGTGAAACTGCATTACCAATGGATACGAATATCAATGAAAAAACATTCTCTACTCTCATCGTTGCTGCATAACCTGCAAGAGCCTGCGTGCCGAATGGATTTACAACAGCCTGAACGATCATCATACCAATTGACACTGTAGACTGCTGCAGAACAGACGGAACGGCAATTTGAAGCATAGAAGATAGTTCCTGCCTGTCAAACCAGTTAAAGGGACTTTTATATCGACGCATCCGGCTAAAGAAAATCAAAAGCGAGAACACGGCGGAAATTCCCTGTGCAATAAGAGTTGCGAGAGCGGCACCGAACACACCCAGACCAAGACCGGCTACCAGCCAAATGTCCATAAAAATATTCAAAATAGAAGAAACTATCAAAAGGCCTAACGGAATCTTCGATTCACCGATTGAGTTAAACATCGTTGAAAGAATGTTATACATAAACAGAAACGGAAATCCCACAAAATAAACGCGAAGGTACAACACTGCTTCCTCCAGTATATCAGCAGGTGTTTGTAATGAAGTCATCATAAAACGAGAAAAACAAAAACCGAAAATACCCAAAAGTACGCTTAAAATCAAAAAGCTGATCAAGGATGTTGATACAATTGTTTTCATTTTGCTATAATTTTGGGCACCAAAATAACGACTTACGAGCACTCCCGCCCCTACCCCGGCACCAAGTGCTATACAGATAAAAACATTTGTCAGTGCGGCACATGCGCCAACTGCCGCAAGTGCAGGAGCACCGACATACTGACCAACAATGATTGAATCTGCCATATTGTATACCTGTTGAAAGAAGCTGCCCAGAATCATAGGCATTGCAAATACAGTCAGTGCTTTTATAGGGGCATCTGTAATTAAATATTCATCTTTTGACATTATCATTTTCCTCCATAAAACGTAAAACGTTACAAAATCAGAGCTAACGCGGCCAATACAATGTTATTGCATACAGTCAACTTGCTTTTTTCTGTATTTTAACGGAGAAACTCCGTATGTTTTTTTAAAACTTCTGATAAAATAGCTTATATTTTGATAACCACTCCGCATTGCTGCCTCTGTAACAGAAATATCGGTGTCTTGCAACAGCTGTTTTGCATACTCTAATCGTAAATACGCCACATATTGTGAAAGTGTAATATGAAAATGCTCCTTAAAATATCTGGATATATATTTTTCAGAAAGATGAAATTGCTCCCCAAATTCCTTTAATGATATTTTTCCTGTAAAATTCTGCTGTATATACGAGACCATTTCTTTTTCTACAATGTTTCTACCACTTGTGTTATTTTCTACTATAAATCCTTTTTCCCACATTTCAAGAATAAATTGTAAAAGAATTATTTTGGTCTTTATCTGCGTCGTTATGTTCAACTCTCTTTCACTCTTTTTTGCTTCATATATCTCAATTAACTGCTCACACAATTCTTTTATCGTATCTTTTACACTGGGACTTATCATCAGACGGCCACTGTCTAATGGTTCAAGTAATCTATCATCTAGTATATCATCTGTATAAAAAGATATATATTTCAATGGGAAAAGAAAAGTAAAATAATCTACAGTACCGGTCTTTGAACCCATAAAATGCAGATTGCCCGGTGATACAACGAAGGCATCCCCGGGTTTCCCGATATAGTTCTCTCCTGATATATTTACAGTCAAAAAGCCACTTTTTACATATATAATTTCGAATTCATCATGCCAATGTACCGGTATCTGAAAGGACTGCCCCGCATTCTCTATGTGATATGTACTGAACGGATCATCCTTTGTACCATGTGGTTTATTTTCCTTTAATTCAAAATACATAATCTCTCCTATAATTCTATAAGACTCTTACTTTTCCATTTTCCGCTTTTCCATCGAAGCACCATTCCAACAGCTCTCGCACATTCATCACCTGCCATGGCAATATATGCTCCTACCGCCAGAAAGCCCAAATGTATTCCAAGAAAATATGTACCACCAACCGCAAACAGATACATGAAAATTGCACCCATTATAACCGGAAAAACTGCATCTCCACTGGTTTTTAACGCCTGACTATACACAAGATTTGTCACCCTTCCAAGTTCAAGGAATATATCTATTATTAACAATTTTACAACAAGACTTATCATCTGTGCATCATCCGTAAATATATGCACTATAATGTGTCCGGACAGTGCAAATGTCACAGAGAAGCATGTGGCTATTACAAGGCCATATATCTCTGCTTTTTTTATACCCCTGTCACATTCTTCAAACTCCTTTGCTCCGATTCTCCAGCCTGTCATAATAGCATTAGCCTGTGCCAGTGCAGCTCCTGCACAATATGAGAAATTTGCTATCTGCATAGCATACGAACGAGCTGTGACATTCATTCCGTTCGCATCCATCTGATTCATAAAACGCACTATAAATGTCATTGCTATATTATAAAGTGCTGTTTCAAATGCGGAAGGAAAACCTATTTTAACAATCTGCGCAAATATCTTTCGCGGCACAATACGATCAGGACTTTGTTTTGCTTTTATAAGTACAGCGCCCATCACCGCTACAATAACAAGATTTACAACCCTTGAAATAACCGTGGCAACGGCAACTCCCACTACTCCCCAGTTAAATACAAATAAGAATACCGAATTTAGTATTATATTAAGAACATTTCCAACAATAGTTCCTATCAAGGAATGCTTTGTATATCCAAATACTCTCAAATAGCTGGAAAAAATAGGAATAAGCGCATTTAAAAAACATGTTCCACCAACAATTTTGAGGTATGTTTCAGCCGGTTCAAACAAAGCAGAAGCAATACTTACTATTTTAAGTATTCTGCCGGAAAAAATTGCAAGAACAACAGACATCAGAATACCTATGAACGCATTAAACATAAGTCCAAGCTGTCTGGCCTGATATGCTATCCCGGGTCTTCCCGCTCCTATATTTTGTGACATAACAGCTATCATACCCGATGATATCACTCCAAACATAACAATGAAAACACCTATATAAGTATTTGCTGTTCCCACTGCTCCCACAGCCTGATCACTTACAGATGATAACATAAGTGTATCAACCATCCCTGAAAGCATATAGAATAAAGTTTCCAGGCATATTGGCACAGATAATTGCGATAATGTTTTCCTTTCAACCATCATGTTTTCTCCTTACATACAAATATAACATATATTATCAATAATACGATATATCTTTATGTGTTTCTTGTATAATATCAAACAAAAATGGCACTATTTCTACTATTTCACCGCAATAATCTATCAGAATTGTTAATCTTATCGTTGACATCCAGACTATTTATTTAATGAAATGAGATTTGTATTCTATTCGTTTCCTGTATTTTTTCCCTTTTTTTCTTTTTTCGCCGTACGAAAAGGAATGCACATAAGCCCGCAAATACAACGACTACAGCTATAAGTATCAGCAGTACCGGAATCCGGCAGACACTTGAAGAGATGAGCTTAAGGCCCTGATAAAGTGTATACACACCAAATATCGAGAATATCACAAATGCCAGTGTGTTAAGCAGTCCATCCGGAGTTTTGCTCTTTAAGAGGTAACCGATCAGCATTCCAAGAATGTCCGCTGCAAATAGTCCGAGCGAACAACCGATCCATACAATAAGTGCTGCCCCCATACCTTCATTTGCACCAAATGTTATAGCGGTAAGCTGAGTCTTATCTCCAAGCTCAGCTACAAAAAAAGTACAGAAAACAGCCAATGGCGCAAACTTGATCTTTGATCTTCCGTTTTCTTCTTCCTCTTCGTCGCCATCGGAAACCGTTGATGCTGCGAAGTAAAGAAATGCAAGTGCTGCAATATTCTTAATGAGCCATTCCGGAACAAATTCGCTGACAAGTCCACCTGCAAGAACCGCCAGACCATTCAGTACAAGAATTGCGGCAGCAGTTCCTAATATGATATCTTTTAATTTGTACTTAGACGTAAGAGCAATCAACATAAGCTGTGTCTTATCTCCCATCTCCGCTATGAATTCCGTAAAAAATACCTTTAAAAATAATATCATTTGCTATACCCACATTTATCTTATTACAATATAAACTGCATATACTGCATAGAGAGCAACCATACACAAACCTTCGATTCTTCCGATTTTCTTCTTTGTCCCTGCAAATATCCATACACACACAGTAAATGCAACCAGTACACACAGATCAATAATATTCTCTCTGATTATACTGATCGGACTGATCACTGATGCAATACCAAGTACCATAAGTATGTTAAATATATTTGAACCGATCGCATTACCAAGCGCCATATCAACTTCATTCTTTCTGGCTGCAACAATTGAGGTCACAAGCTCCGGGAGTGACGTGCCTATCGAAACGATTGTAAGTCCGATCAGTGTCTGACTCATTCCGAGATCACTTGCAATTCTTGATGCCGCATCAACGGTCACATCCCCTCCGACTGCAATCGCTATTGCTCCGCCAACGATAAACAGAATACTGACCGGAACGGATACAAGCTTAATTTCCTCATCCGAGCCACCTTCAATCTCAACTTTCTTTCCTTCTTTGTTGGCCTTTAATGCAATCCTGATCATGTAAAAAATGTATCCTGCAAATAAACCAATAAATATAGCACCATCCATATGTCCCAACGTCATGCCTGTTTTGTCTCCAAGGCCGATTATTCCTAAAAGCATTAAGAGTCCGGCACATATAAGCGAAAGCGGAATATCTCTCTTTATCGTTTCTCCTGCAACATTTACTGTGGCTAATATTGCACATACTCCGATAACAACCATCAGATTAAAAATATTAGAACCAACTACATTACTAACTGCAAGTTCATTATTGCCTGCTATTGATGCTGATACACTGACCGCTGTTTCCGGAAGTGATGTTCCCATCGCAACAATTGTAAGTCCAATAATTATAGATGGAACATGCAGTCTCTTTGCTACACTCGAGCTTCCCTCTACAAAAAAATCCGCTCCTTTGATCAGCAGTACAAAACCGATCACAAGAATTACAATTACAAGAGCAAACGGGGCATTGTTAATGAATTTTTCCATATTGTTCTCCTTTTTCTCTATCCATACCAGTGATGTCAGCCGAACTGTCTGCTACTATAAAGTATGTCCGACAGATTAAAAAAGACTCATGTATATCAATTATCCGCCGGTGTATATTACACAAGCTGTTAATCGATATACATGAGTCTCATTATTTAAGATTTGCCAGATTATACTCTCTTATTATAATCAGAATGTTGACAAATCACACTTTCGCGCTAACTACTCCCTCATGGAATATTAAGTTACTCGATAAATATTATCAAATGTATCCATGTGTGTCAACATCTTATTTTAGAAATATTTATCAGAAACATTTATCAGCAGTGGTCTCAGACTACTGTCCATCCAAGCCACTGCCGAATTTATAACTTCTTTCTATTTACTTTTATTTAACTGTTACCTTTACTTTCTTAGCGCATCCATTTACTGCATAGATATATACATAACAGGTGCCTTTTCCTTTTGCTGTGATCTTGCCATCTTTGGATACAGTTGCTACCTTTTTATTTGATGTGTCATATCTGAATTTTGCTGTATGACCAAAAAGTGGAAGTTTATTATTCTTTTTAACAATAGTTGCTTTTATCTTAGCTGTTTTTCCCTTTTTCAGGCTGTAAGCAGATTTCTTTATCTGAATCTTCTTGACATCTGTTACAGTCGTATTCTTCTTGCCAACCGCATGACCTGTAATGGATTTTCCAATGGTCACTTTCTTGCCGTCAACCTTCTTATATGCAACTACATAACATTTTACATTATCTTTCTGATTTACAGCCTTCTTGTTCAGCTTATTGATCGTCACAGATAAGGTCTTTGCAGCTTTTACAGACTTAACAACGGTGTATTTTCCCTTCTTACAATATGCCATATATACATCATATCCATCTGCTTTTGCAACCTTACCCCACGTTACTTTTATCGTCTTTCCTGTAGTGATACTGAACTTGGAGCTTAATGCCTGATCATTTACTTTTGTCCGTTTTGCTTTTACTACTGGCTTTGAAGGCTCTGGATCTGATGGCGTAGACTGCTTCACTGTCCACTTTGCATAAAGAATTGTATTTCCTGTTAAAGCTTTGCCCGGCACAGCCGCCTTTGTGAGTGCCTCGTCTGTGTACCAGCCTGCAAATTCATATTCAGCTTTACTTGTTGTTGGAAGCACATCCGGGAGCTTCTTCTGATGTACGGCTTCAGTTACTTCACTTCCGCCATTTGTGTTATATGTAATCTTATATCCAAGGTTATCATTCTCGATAACTGTATATGGAACATTTCTCTCTAATGGACTGTTTGAATTTGTTGTATACCAATTAAAATCTGCATATCCAACATCATCTTTATGGTCTTTATGTTCATCCGTCTGCTCAACTTCGTAACACTTCTGGCTTCCAACACCGATTCCAACGCTTATATCATCCGGATCAGAATCAGCAGATGTGATCCAGATCATATGACACTTCTTACATACAGTGATCCATTTATTAGGTGATAGCTGATTACCAAAATAAATCTTGTCCCCAACCTGCACTTCATCTGCTTTTAATACTATCTTTGATGCATCTACAACCTCAGCCGCAGCTTTCTTGTCTGCATCTACGTACTTACAGATTAAGCATGTATATCTGTCTTCACCTGTGGTTCCATATGAATGTTTCTGATAATTTTCCTCCAAATTACTGTGTTCACAGGTTGCCGCATGCCAGTGTCCATAAGCATTACTACTCCAATTATCAGAAAATGTATGCTCATGTGCACCTATTTCTATCCATTTTGCATATAATGTTATATCTTCAAATATTGAAAGTTCTCGCTGAGCTGCCTGTGTACATTCCTCATCTGTGTACCAGCCCTCTAACATATATCCTATTCTGGTCGTCGTTGGAAATATACTCGGTATATGTGTCTGTTTAACAGCATCTGCTATTGCACTACCACCATTTGTATTATATTTAATCGTATATCCAAGATTTGAATTTCCCATAACTGTATATGGAGTATTACTAGGTAAATATTCTCCTGTGAAGTAAAAATTAAACTCACTATATCCAACATAACCGGCATGATCTTTGTGTGCATCTGATCTCATTACAATAGAATTGATTCTGTCTCCAATTCCATATTGCGAAGAGCCACCGTATGTTATCCAGATCATATGACATTGCTTGCAAACTACTATCTGTTTGTCTGGAGATAACTCAGCTCCTACATAAACCGTATCCCCTACCTGTAGAGTCGTAGGATCAATCGTTTCTGACCTGTATTCTGTTGCATTTACTTTCATTGTTCCCATGCCAACAAACATAACAATGCCAACCAGCAAGGCCGTCAGGATGCCTGTAACTTTGTTTTCTTTTAGTCGTCTTACCATATTTTCTTATCCCCTTTCATTCATCTGAATACAACACATAATACAACATATAGTATAATTATATCTGCATATCTCATTATGTTGTTCCAAATAAGTTATTTTCTGGTATTGTACCATAATCATTTCTCCTTACCGGATTCTATGCACGAAATGTCTGAAAAACGGCATGAAATGTTTCACTAGGTCTGGAAATATGGTCTATGCGTGTATAAAAAAAGAAAGATAGCCTGTCACTATCATGTATCTTACACGATAATAAACAATACTATCTTCCTTTTTATTCTCTATTTGAACTTTATGAGTGATATTTTATTTTTACATCATACCCATTCCGCCGCCCATACCTGCACCTGCCGGCATAGCTGGAGCATCTTCCTTAATATCAGCTACAACAGATTCTGTTGTCAGTAATGTAGATGCTACGGATGTTGCGTTCTGTAAAGCACTTCTTGTAACCTTAACAGGATCGATGATACCTGCTTCGATCATATCTACATACTTCTCATTGTATGCATCAAAACCGATACCCGGCTGTGATTCTTTGATCTTATTGATGATAACAGATCCTTCCAGACCGGCATTTGCTGAAATGTGGAATAACGGAGCTTCCATAGCCTTAAGAACTACCTTAGCACCTGTCTTCTCATCGCCTTCAAGGTCTGCAACCAGTTCTGCAACCTTCTTAGCTGCATGAATATATGCTGATCCACCACCTGCGATGATGCCTTCTTCTACAGCAGCTCTGGTAGCATTTAATGCATCTTCCATACGGAGCTTAGCTTCCTTCATCTCTGTCTCAGTAGCTGCACCAACACGGATAACTGCTACACCACCTGCAAGCTTTGCAAGTCTTTCCTGAAGCTTCTCTTTATCAAATTCAGATGTTGTCTCCTCAAGCTGAGCCTTGATAACATTTACTCTGCCCTGGATATCTTCCTTTGTTCCGAATCCATCTACGATAACTGTATTCTCTTTTGTTACCTTTACGCTCTTAGCACGGCCAAGGTCATCTAATGTTGTATCCTTTAAGTCATAACCGAGTTCTTCAGAGATAACCTTACCATTTGTAAGAATAGCGATATCCTGTAACATTTCTTTTCTTCTGTCACCATAACCAGGAGCCTTAACAGCTACAACCTGGAATGTACCTCTTAACTTGTTTACGATCAATGTTGTAAGTGCTTCGCCTTCTACATCTTCCGCAATGATCAAAAGCTTCTGACCACCCTGTACGATCTGCTCAAGTACCGGAAGGATATCCTGAATATTTGAGATCTTCTTATCTGTGATCAGGATGTATGGATTATCAAGTTCTGCAACCATCTTCTCCATATCAGTTGACATGTAAGCTGAAATATATCCTCTGTCGAACTGCATACCTTCTACGAGGTCAAGCTCTGTCTTCATGGACTTGGACTCTTCAATCGTGATAACACCATCGTTTGATACCTTTTCCATAGCATCTGCAACCATCTGCCCTACTTCATCATCACCCGCTGATATAGATGCAACTCTTGCGATCTGCTCTTTGCCGTTGATTGTCTGGCTCATCTCTGAGATTGCTTCTACAGCCTTGTCACAAGCCTTCTTCATACCCTTTCTAAGGATGATTGGATTTGCTCCTGCTGCAAGGTTTTTCATACCTTCATTGATCATTGCCTGAGCAAGAACAGTAGCTGTTGTAGTACCATCACCTGCAACATCATTTGTCTTTGTTGCTACTTCCTTAACGATCTGAGCACCCATGTTCTCAAATGCATCTTCCAGCTCTATATCCTTTGCAATTGTAACACCATCATTTGTGATAAGTGGTGAACCATATGACTTTGCAAGAACTACGTTTCTTCCTTTTGGTCCAAGTGTTACTCTTACTGTATCTGCTAACTGATTTACGCCTGCTTCAAGAGCCTTTCTGGCTTCTGCTCCGTATTTAATTTCCTTTGCCATTTCTTTCTACCTCCAACTGTTTTTCTGCTATCTGATTATTCGCTTACAACTGCAAGAATGTCACTCTGTTTTACGATGATATATTCATCATCACCGAGCTTAACTTCTGTTCCTGCGTATTTAGAATAAATAACTCTGTCTCCTGCCTTTACTTCCATAGGAACCTTAACGCCATCGACAACAGCTCCGGGACCAACTTCTACAACATCTGCATACTGTGGCTTCTCTTTTGCCTGTCCCGGTAATACAATACCTGATTTTGTTGTCTCTTCTGCTACGGACTGTTTTAATACAACTCTGTCTCCTAATGGTACTAATTTCATAATATATATTCCTCCTAACATATTAAATCCGTTCTTATCTGCCTTATGTACTCCGGCAGTTCCTAGCACTCATATCTCTCGAGTGCTAACACAATTATTATTGTATTCATTTTGTGGAAAAAATCAACCCCTAAAATGATAAAAAATATATTAAATGGACAAGGTCTCTTACATTATATGAAATATACCCTGAATTCAGAACGAAAACCGGCGATTTTGATTTGTAAATTCAGGTGTTGCATGATATGCTTCTAATACAGGAATCAAACCGATGATTTCTGACATGATACAGGATAACGCCTGTTCAAAGGCTGCTATCCAAATGATATATAGAAATGGAGAATACTATGGCTGAACAATTATACACAATACCTGTCAACGATGCCTTTCATGCAGACTGTGAATGTCCTCTCTGTCAGATGCAGAAAACGCTGGAGGAACATGCCATCGAATATACGATGGGACCAAGCTATATGGAAGACGATAATCGTGCTATGACAGATAAAATGGGCTTCTGCTCCCATCACATCGGCATGTTATATAAAGAAAAGAATCGTCTGGGACTTGCCCTGATGTTAAAGACACACACTGATAAAACGATCCGGGATCTGAAAGCTTTATCAGAAAAAGGAACTCCTGCAAAACCAGGACTTTTTTCCAAGCAGTCAAATTTTTCCGGTGTCGGTGCATATATCAAAGAACTGGAAAGCTCCTGCTTTATCTGTGACCGTATGAATCGTACCTTTGACCGCTATGTCGATACGATCTTTCATATGTGGAAAAAAGATCCTGAATTCAAGGATACCTTCAAAAGCAGCAAGGGCTTCTGTACTTACCACTACGGTATCCTCTACGATACCTCTGTCACAAAGCTGTCCAAAAACCAATGTGAAGAATTCATAGAAGCTTTGAATCACTTATATTTTGAAAACATGGAACGTGTCAACGGAGATATCGGATGGTTCATCGATAAATTCGACTATCGATTCAAGAATGAACCATGGAAGAACTCAAAGGATGCCCTACCTCGCGGCATAATCAAGGCTAATCATACATTTGTAGAATAAAAAGCGACAATATTACTGCCTGATAAACATAGGATACACACAAAAATACTGTGTACATTGCACTTCACATATTATTCCGCAAAACGCTTTCGCTCTACCCTCAACGCAGCAGTACTAAGTTCGCCGTATTATATGGCTCACTAAGGACTGGCGTTCGGGCAGGTTTGCTTCATAATAGTGAGTGTAATGTACACAGTATTTTTTATATAGTATAAAATTCACAGCAATATTGTCACTTTTTTTACATTGCCTGTTTGGTTACATGACCGCCAAATGCCTGTGCCAGATCATGTGTCCACAGGTATTCACGATATCTTCTGAGCAGGCCTTTGTAAATCACCTTAACATTACTGCTCTTCCGAAAATCATCCGGCCTTACAAGCCCCGGTTGTTTATCGAGAATATGTATACCAGAACATTCTAACACACTTGCCACGAACTGGGAACAGAAATAATTATATTTCCTCTCAATCGCCTTATTTCGTATAACACCATAAAGTCCCCAAAAATTATACCGATAGAGATCAGCATTTGCTTTAAATGCCGCAAGCTCCTGCAGTACATGTCTGTACTGCTTATCTGTCACGGTCAGTTCCAGAACAACACAGCTTGTTTCAACATCTCTGCCAAATATTCCGGTATCAATATCTTCTATAATGAATCCACAGTTGAACGGATTATAGATTCCCTTTCTGGCGAAGCTGTACATCTCCCGAAGCTCCAGATCCAATGCAATGGATGCATGTGCATATGGCTCTTTTGTCCAGAATTTGATGATTCTTGCAGGAACTGTGTGTGTCTTGGAGATCAGGATATATAATTTTCTGTTTTCTAATTCTGATATATCATTTTTCATACTTTTAATAGGCTAAATATTATTTTCCCGGCTTATAGGAACTCTTTAATGAAACAATACGGTTATATACAGGATGCTCCTTAGTAGAGTCTTTGGAATCTACACAGAAAAATCCATTACGAAGGAACTGGAATGCTTCACCAGGTTTTGCATCTTCAAATGCTTTCTCGAGCTTACATCCCTGTAATACGGTCAATGAATTTGGGTTCAGATTCAAAGTACCATCCTCATTCAACTTACCTTTTTCTTCATCCACGATATTCTCATATAAACGAACCTCAGCATCAATTGCACTTTCTGCTGATACCCAATGTATCGTTCCTTTTACCTTTCTTCCTTCGAATCCTGAACCACTCTTGGTTGCAGGATCATAAGTACAGTGAACAACTGTTACATTTCCATCTTCATCCTTCTCATATCCTGTACAGGTTACAAAATATGCATTCTTCAGACGTACCTCATTGCCAGGGAACAGACGGAAATATTTCTTAGGCGGTTCTTCCATGAAATCATCTCTTTCAATATAGAGATATTTGCTGAATGCAACTTCTCTGGAGCCTGCTTCCTCATTTTCCTGATTATTTTCAACCGGCAGATATTCTACCTGATCCTCCGGATAATTATCGATCACCAGCTTGATCGGATTCAGGACTGCCATATAACGGTTTGCTGTAAGCTTCAGATCATCACGCAGACAATACTCAAGCATCGCATAATCAACAGAGCTCTGGCTCTTTGAGATACCAACCAACTCCATAAACTTCTTAATAGAAGAAGCAGTAAATCCTCGTCTTCTGAGTGCTGCGATCGATACAAGTCTTGGATCATCCCAGCCATCTACGATACCATCCTCTACCAGCTTCTTAATATATCTCTTACCTGTAACTACATTTGTCAGATATAACTTTGCAAATTCGATCTGCTTTGGTGGATTCTCATATTCCAGTTCCCGTACTACCCAATCATATAAAGGTCTGTGATCCTCAAATTCCAGTGTACAGATAGAATGCGTTACACCTTCAATCGCATCCTCAATCGGATGAGCAAAATCATACATTGGATAAATACACCACTTATCCCCTGTATTATGATGTGTCATACGGGCAACACGATAGATAACAGGATCGCGCATATTAATATTCGGTGAAGCCATATCGATCTTTGCACGAAGCACCTTGCTTCCATCCGGGAACTCTCCGTTCTTCATTGCTTCAAATAATGCAAGATTTTCTTCAATACTTCTGTCTCTGTATGGGCTGTTTTTACCCGGCTCTGTCAGAGTTCCTCTGTATTCGCGGATCTCATCTGCTGTCAGATCACATACAAATGCCTTGCCTTTCTTGATCAATTTGACTGCTGCTTCATACATCTGGTCAAAATAATTGGATGCAAAGAATACTCTGTCTCCGAAATCGGCACCCAGCCATCTTACATCATCTAATATGGATTCTACAAATTCTGTCTTTTCCTTTGTTGGATTTGTATCGTCAAATCTCAGATTAAACTGTCCGCCATATTCCTGTGCAAGACCATAGTTCAATAATATGGATTTGGCATGTCCTATATGCAAATATCCATTCGGTTCCGGAGGAAATCTTGTGACTACCTTCGTTACCTTGCCCTCCGCTATATCTTTATCAATAATCTGTTCAATAAAATTTTTCCCGATTGATTCTTCTGCCATCATTAATGCCTCCTTCATATAATTAGCATGACTTTTTTAAGTCTATCACATTTTACATAAAGCCTCAACTGCAAATTCTAAAACTCAGCAAAACTCAGTAATTTTCAATAACTTTCAGCAAATCTTGTAGGTTTGTCAAACATATGTTACACAGATGCCAGATAATCCTTTAGTACCTGATTTGGAGATTTCCATCCTAATGGACGCATAGGAAAGTTGTTATAATCCCTGCGATTATACACTTTCAACTGTTTGGCAAAGTCCTCAAAAGAATAAAAAGTATGAGTTGCATAAAAACGCTCATTATCCTTTCGGTGGCTTCTTTCAACTTTCCCGTTATGTCGTGGTGTAAAGGGTCGTATAACTTTATGGCGAATCCCATGCTGCTTCAGATGCACCTGAAATAGTGTGGGTTTATCACGGTGAGTGGTAAAACGATTTGTAAATTCTGCTCCATTATCAGTTTGGATACATTGAATGGGTAACGGAAAGGCTTTCACCAGATGCTCTATAAACATAGCAGAAGAATACGTGTTGTGTTCTTCAAAAGCCTCTACGAAACGCCATCTGGAATACTCGTCAATGGCAGTATACTGAAAGAATTGTTTGCCGATGACCTTGGGGTTTTTGAGGCATGCAGAAGGAACAAATTTTACATCAACCTGTATGCGTTGTCCCGGATAATCCATCTGTTCGTAAGGCTTTGGAATATATTTAGGATTTGGCGGATGAACTGCCATAATTCCCTGCTTACGGAGAAATCTGTATAGTCCAGGGATGGAACGGGAGTAACCACGCTGCTTGAGTTTAACCCAAAAGACAACAAGACCGGCATTGGGATTGCGTCTGCGCATATCAAAGATCAGCTTGATCTCTTCAGGGGTATGTTGGTTTGGATGATGATGGGGTCTGCGAGAGCGGTCACGAAGGGACTCAATAGAACCATCATAACGTCGTTTCCAACGATAAATGTATTGACGGTTGGTTTTATATTTGATAGCAGCTTTGGTGACACCAAACCTTTCAGCGTATTTGATTAAGGATAGACGATACCGCATATCTTGTGTTATAGTAGCCATAGCAGAGAACTCCTTTTTTGTTTTTTTGTTGTGGTGACTAAAATATAACACAAAAGAAGCATCTCTGCTTTTTTTATATTCAGTTGTAACACATGTATTGTAATCCTACAATTTTCAATAACTTTCAGCAAATCTCTTATTGACAAATACGTCATTTTACTATATATTAACTAATGTTGTTGCTACTATAGCTCAGGTGGTAGAGCGCCACATTGGTAATGTGGAGGTCACGGGTCCGACTCCCGTTAGTAGCTCTTTTTTAATGTCCGGATTTATTTATACAGTATTCACATCCAACGGACTGTCCGATACAGTTTTCACAATCGTTCCAGTTCTGTATCAGTGGTTCTTCACTGATCAGATAAATTCCTGCAAGACTCATCATCGGCTCCATTCGTTCTTTATGCCAACTGATTCCAACCTGTTCCGTATCCATCAGGCTGCAAAGAATTCCGGCAGCTTCCAATGGCATTCCATAATAACCGGGTCCAAAAGAAGGACTACAGTAATGCACCAACTCTACACTGTGCTTTCGTTCCAGGTATTTTCTTATCCATTTTCTTACAATATCCATACATGCGATCTGAAAGGTTTCCAGATAATAAGTTCCTAGTAATGAATCCATCTCCTTGATCCGGATCTCCGGGGCATGAAATGCATACAGATATCCCTGTGTAATCTTTGACGGATCTATTCGTTCCAGTATCCGGCATGAAATATTCTTTTTGCCGAGCATAAATCCATCAGACTTAATACAGTCTCTGGAAAATGGCTGCAAAAGTACAGGTACCAGATACCGGTTTCGATTATTGTATCTGGATAAAAAACGCATAACCGTTTTCTCGGCTTCATCCTTATGCTCTTTTCTGCTCTCCGGCTCCATCTGTTCCCATGAAGCAATCTCTGCGATCCGCGCCATGATTTCATCCTTCAGATCCCAAATACTGACGAATACCACACAGTCCTGCTTTTGAAACTGTGCAATCACTGCTTCATACATCTCCGGGCGATGTACGATCGTACAGTTACTGCAATCCCGGATTTTCTGTCCTTTCCCATTTAAGATATAATCAGGACTTCCAAGGCAGTTTTCCTTCAGATACAAGGGGCAATAACAAAACAGACAATTAAAGGAATCTTCATTTTCTATTTTATGGCATGGGAAAAATTCACAATCCCGATTCTGAAAAAATTTGTAATTGTTTTTCATATCCGTTTATCCTCCCATTCTTAACATACCCTATGGATTACAGATCTTACATGGCTCATACCCCTGCGTGATCAGATCATCCCGGCTTCCGATATATTCTTTCTTATTGCTGTCATTCATGCGCTTTACTGAACGGCAGGACGGCTCATGAAACTTTCCTGTATTTGTATTAATAATATAAGTATGCTCTGCTGCCTTTTCTGATCCTGCTTCTATTTCCGTCTGAACTTTCTCTGTCGTACTCTCTCTTGTTACATTATCTGTTTTCGTTGTATCATCCGACAGATTCTGATTTTCTCCCACCCCTGACATATCTGATTGCCGTTCCGGTATAAAAGTAATTGTTTTTCCATCACTGTACGCCTGAATCGTACCATTCAGATCCGTACGATACACCGTGCATCCTACATTTGCCAAACGATCAAGCACTTCTTCGGTCGGATGTCCATATGAATTATCTGCCCCAACGCTGATTACCGCATAACCGGGCTTAACAGCCTCTAACATCTCTTTTGTTGTGGCATTTCTGCTGCCGTGATGACTGACCATCAGAACGTCACTGGAAAGTTCCTCTCCGGATGCGATCATTGCCTGCTCACCGGCTTCTTCTCCATCCCCATAGATCAGGAATGAAGTATCCCCATATGTCATACGAATTCCAACAGAATTATCATTTTCATTATCATCACTATAAGTGATTGGTGCTACTATCGTAAATACCGCATCACCAAAGGTATAAGAATCCCCTGCCTTTGGGAATGTAACAGTCAGGTTCTGCGCCGCAAGCTTATCCATCAACGAATCATAGATCTTTGTATCTGCATCATAATCCGGGCCGATAAAAGTCTCTGTGTCAAATACATTCAACACACCCACCAGACCATTTATATGATCAGAATCATAATGGCTCGCGATCACATAATCAAGTGACTCTATATTCTGTTTTTTCAGGTATGCCACGACAAATGAAGACGCTGACGACGGACCTCCATCCATCATCATGTAATGGTCATCACAGGAAAATAACACCGCATTCCCCTGCCCGACATCTAAGAAAGTAACTGTAAGTCCGGCAAAATCGTCTGTTGTGCCCCCGGTATTCGCTTCCGAGGCTATCTGCTCATCTGACGTAGCTTCCGTACTGTCAATCGATTCTGTTATATTCTCTGTTGTATTTCCTGTCTGATTTTCGTTCGTTTCATCCGATAAATCCAGACATCCTGAAAAAAGCCCAAGGACAAAGCACATGCCGACAATGATCATCACTTTCCTCAGGCCATTTTTTTTATTTATAGAATTTATCATAAGCTGCTCCCCCAGAATCATATCTTTTGCTCAGTTTTTTCATAGGTCATTTGTCACTATCGAATTATTCTTTGCAATTTCCAGACCTGACCCTGTTTATTAAATATATATTTAATCCTGTTCTATATCCCGTAATTTCTTTCGTATTCGCTGGATCGCATTATCGATAGATTTATACGGCTTGCCAAATGCTTCCGCTAGCTCATCATAGCTTTTTCCGGCAAGATATCCTTCTAACACCTGTCTTTCAAATTTGCTGAGTTTTTTATCAATCGCTTCCGCAAGCTTCTGGGATTCCAACTGCCCAAGCATCTGATTCTCCGGTTCAAATGCTTGGTCTGCCTGCAGCTCATCCACAAGCGCAACATCATCGTCATTTTCCGTATAAAATGATACATAATAATTAAGGGGAGAATGCTTCTTCCTATTCGACAGCTTCACCGCAGTGATCAACTGTCGCTTGATACACAGATTTGCAAATGTAGAAAAAGATGCCCCTTTGCTTCCGTCAAAGCTTCGGATAGCTTTAATGAGCCCTATCATTCCTTCCTGAATGATGTCCTCATTTTCTGCACCGATAATATACAGGGCACGGCTCTCTTTCTTTACGATTCCCATATACTTTTTGATCAGATATTCAAAGGCGGCATTATCATTTTCTTCCCGGATCAACCGGATATTTTCTTCATCGGTATTTGTTTCATACACACCCACGACGCTGGTACTCCCCTATTTCACACCCATCCTCTGACGGACAACCTCATATCCCAATACTCCGGCCGCAACCGAAGCATTTAATGAATCGATATCTCCACTCATTGGTATGGATACAACATAATCACATTTTTCTTTTACCAGACGACTGACACCTGTACCCTCATTTCCGATCACAAGTCCCATCGGTCCGGTCAGATTGCAGCGGTACATCAGTTCTCCATCCATATCAGCACAGGCAAACCACATACCACGTTTTTTCAATTCATCAATCGTCTTCGCCAGATTTGTTACCTTAACCACCGGTGTATATGCGATTGCACCGGCAGAAGCCTTAACAACTGTTGCTGTAATTCCGACCGCTCTTCGTTTCGGAATAATAACGCCATGTGCACCGCACAGATTCGCTGTACGAACGATCGCGCCAAGATTATGAGGATCTTCAATCTCATCCAAAATAAAGATAAATGGCGGCTGTCCTTTTTCCTCAGCCTTTGCAAAGATCTCATCGATCGCTGAATATTCATAGGCTGCCACATGAGCGATCACACCCTGATGTTTCCCGGTCGAAGACATCTGGTTCAGCTTCTCTTTCGAAACATAATTAATAATCGTCTCCTGCTTCTTTGCTTCACGCACGATTGAATTGATACTGCCATCATGACAGCCATCCTGCAGATATAACTTGTCAACTGTTTTACCGGAACGAAATGCTTCCATAACTGCATTTCTACCCTCTATCTCAAACTTTTCATTTCTGTTTTCTTCCATGCTTATGCTCCATTTCTAATCCACATCATCAGATTGTAAATGCTCAATCAGTTGTTTTGATTCCAGGCAGTCTCTTGTCAACTCAAATAAACGGTCATATTCTTTATTCAGATAAAGATAGCCGATCAGCGCTTCAAAACCGGTAGCTTTCCTGTACTGTCCTACCGACGCATTCTTTGCCTTGGAATGTGTCTTTGTATTTCTTCCACGCTTATATATCGCCATTTCCTGCTCGGTCAGTTTCTCTTCCAACAGATCGATATAACCTGCCTGTGACTCTGCATTTACGATATGAATAGCTTCTTTATGATATTTGAATGCCTGCTTGTTATCCTTTGATACCAGAACGGTCTTTACTAAAAGGTCAAATACACTGTCCCCTATATAAGCAAGCGCCAGCCCGGAATATTCTGCCGGATTGGAATCTTCTACACCTAATATCGCAGTAAAATACTGATCTAAGCTCTTTTCCATTTTACTCCTTCTCTTGTATCCTCAAGAATAATGCCCTTATCACTGAGCATGTTACGGATCTCATCTGCTCTTGCAAAATTCTTTGCTTTTCTTGCTTCCTGACGTTCATTGATCAAAGCCTCGATATCAGAATCTAACAGTTCTTCTTCCCGCTCTGTAATGATACCAAGAATATCACACAGCTTCTCAATCGTCCGGATTGCCAGATCTACTGTTTTCTTTGGTGTATCATTTGAAATATTGATATTTGTATATTTTACTAATTCAAAGATAACTGAGATCGCATCTGCTGTATTCAGATCATCGTCCATAGCTGTTTCAAATCGTTTTGTATATCCATCTAATTCTGCCTCGACAGAAACATCGGAACCCTCCACATCTGCCGGCGCAAGTGACTTTAACTTGTCAACAGCAGTCAGGATACGTTCCAGACCATTCTTGGATGCCTCTACCAGATCAGCCGAGAAGTTCAATGGACTTCTGTAGTGAGCAGACAGCATAAAGAAACGAATAACCTGAAGTGGATATTTGTCTGCGATCTCTCTTACTGTAAAGAAGTTGCCAAGTGACTTGGACATCTTCTCGTTGTTGATCTTTAAGAAACCGTTATGCATCCAGTATCTTGCAAATTCCTTATCATTTGCTGCTTCACTCTGTGCGATCTCATTTTCGTGGTGTGGGAAGATCAGATCCTCACCACCTGCATGGATATCAATGATATCACCGATATATTTCTTAGACATAACAGAACATTCCAGATGCCAGCCCGGTCTTCCTTCACCCCATGGTGACTCCCAGAACGGTTCCCCCTCTTTCTTTGGCTTCCAGAGAACGAAATCCAGTGGATCTTCCTTCTCATCCTGACCGGAAACCTTAAGCTGATGGTTCTCTGCTCTGTGTCCGGATTCCAGATCATCAATATTCTTATGGGATAATTTACCATAGTCTGCAAAGCTTCTGGTACGGAAATATACAGTGCCATTTACTTCATATGCATGTCCTTTTTCAATCAGTGTCTTGATCATCTCGATCATATCCGGGATCTCTTCGGTAGCCTTTGGATGTGTCGTAGCTTCCTGTACATTCATCGCTGCCATATCCTTCTTTGTCTCTGCAATGAAACGCTCAGAGATCACCTTAGAATCAACACCTTCTTCATTTGCACGTTTGATGATCTTATCATCAACATCTGTAAAATTGGATACATAATTTACATCGTATCCCTTATATGTGAGATACCGTCTCAATGTGTCAAATACGATCATTGGTCTTGCGTTTCCGATGTGGATATAATCATATACAGTAGGTCCGCAGACATAGATTCCTACTTTACCTTCATTGATCGGTACAAATTCTTCTTTTGTTCTTGTAAGAGTATTAAAAATCTTCATGGGAATCCTCCAATAAATATAGTTTTTATTTTCGCCTGTCTTTCATTCGAAGCAGTTTTATCATGCACTATAGATTACGCATAAAAAAGAAAAAACCTGGAAAAAACTTCCAGGTTATCAAATAGCAGTTCATAGGGGAATCGAACCCCTGTTTTCGCCGTGAGAGGGCGACGTCTTAACCGCTTGACCAATGAACCATATATCTTAGCGACTTGTTTAATATACCAGAAGCTACGATAAAATGCAAGCTTTTTTTTCAGTAAATTTACATTTTTTTATACTGACCATATTTTAGCTTGTAATAAGGGCATTGTCAATCAAATACGCAAGTGTTTTGCGTAATGAAAGGGATACAGGGTTGTTGCATAGATCTTCCTTATATCTAAATACACCTTAGCATATTTTTGCATTAATTTTATCATAGACAGAAACAATACCTTTTATCTGCCAAGTCCTGATTCTGTATTCTTTCATGCAGCAAACCTTTTTTCACGTCGGTACTTGGCAAACTGCTGTAAGCAGTGAGCTTAGTACCGCTACGTGAAAAACAGAACGCAAGTGTTTTGCGTAATGAAAGGAATACAGTGTCAGGGCTTACAGAATAAAGGTATTGTTTCGTCCGTTTATACAAAGTCAAAGGTAAGCTGGTTGGTATCCGGCATACCGTCTAAGATGCCAAGCTCTGACAGCTTGTCGATCGCACTCTTTCCAATCTTAGAATGAGCCTGCAGATCTTCCTTTGAGATAAACCTGCCTTTGCAGGCTGCATCCTTCAACTGCTTTGCAGCTTTCTCTCCCATTCCTTCAATGGAAGCCAGTGACGGCATGATCTTACCGTCTATTACCTGAAAACGGATATCATCCGCCACATAGATATCGATCGGCATGAACTCAAAACCTCTCGCATACATCTCAAGAACCAGCTTCAGATCCTTTAACTTATCTTCATCCTTTGCGGTTCGTTTATTCTTATCAATACTCTGTATCATATTGATATGATACAGTACCTTTTCTTTTCCAAAGCACATCATCTCGTAACTGAAGGCTGATGCACGGATACTGAAAAACGCTGCATAATACTGAAGCGGATAATTCACCTTAAAATATGCAATTCTCCACGCCATCATAACGTAAGCCGCCGCATGGGCTTTCGGGAACATGTATTTGATCTTCTGGCACGACCAGATATACCAGTCCGGTACACCATGTGCCTTCATATCCTCTTTCCATTCTTCCCATTTTGCACATTTGCCTTTAGCTACGTTACCTTTTCGGACATTCTCCATGATCTGGAACGCTGTACCGGATTCCAGGCCCATATGGATCAGATATACCATGATATCATCTCGACAACAGATTGCGGTCGAGATCGTACACTGACCGGATTTGATCAGCTCCTGTGCATTTCCAAGCCATACATCCGTACCATGCGCCAGACCTGCGATTCGCACCAGATCCGAGAAGTTCTGTGGATTTGCATCAATTAACATCTGCATGGCGAAATCCGTACCGAACTCCGGCACACCCAGACTGCCAAGCGGAATGCCATTGATATCCTCCGGTGTAATATGAAGACTTTCTGTTCCATGGAACAACGCCATAACATCAGGATCATCTAACCGGATCGTGGTTGCATCAAGACCGGTCAGATCCTCCAGTCTTCGGATCATCGTAGGATCATCATGACCGAGAATATCAAGCTTCAACAGGTTATGATCGATCGAATGGTACTCGAAATGAGATGTTACGACATCCGTCGTCATATCATTTGCCGGCTTCTGGATTGGTGTGAAGGAATAGATCTCCTCATGCCTTGGAAGAACGATCATACCACCCGGATGCTGTCCGGTCGAACGCTTAACGCCGGTACAGCCGATTGCCAGACGTTCCATCTCACAGCTTCGTTTCGTGACGATAGCCTTTTCATCGACATATTTCTCGATCTCCTTCTGGGTCAGATCTCCCATTGCCGTAGCTTCTGCTCTCGCTTCATCCTTTGCAAGATCTTTGAAGTAATTATATACATAACCATACGCTGTCTTATCTGCTACCGTTGTTACAGTTCCTGCACGGAATGCCTTACCCTTACCGAATAATACTTCTGTGTAAGCATGTGCACATGACTGATATTCACCGGAGAAGTTCAGATCGATATCCGGCTCCTTATCTCCTTTGAATCCAAGGAAGGTTTCAAACGGAATATCGTGTCCCTCTTTGATCAGTGGATGACCGCATCGAGGGCAGTCACGATCCGGCATATCACATCCCGACATACCGGAATATGATTTTACAAGCTCGGAATCAAAATCAACAAAATGACACTCCGGACAAATATAATGTGCCGACAACGGATTTACCTCTGTGATACCTGCCATCGTTGCTACGAAGGAAGAACCTACAGATCCTCTGGAACCAACCAGATAGCCATGATCGTTGGAATCCCACACAAGCTTCTGTGCAATGATATACATAACGGCAAATCCATTTGATATAATGGAATGTAACTCACGTTCCAGTCGTTCTACAACGACCTCCGGCAGATCCGGTCCATAGATCTTATGAGCCTTTTCATAACAGATATTCGTAAGTGTCTCATCTGAATTCTCGATGATAGGCGGTGCTTTATCCGGTCGAACCGGGTCCATATATTCCACCATATCCGCGATCAGATTTGTATTCGTGATAACAACCTCTCTGGCTTTCTCACTTCCCAGATATTCGAATTCCGCCAACATTTCTTCCGTCGTTCTGAAATAAAGCGGAGGCTGATTAACTGCATCCTCAAAACCTTTACTTTTCATGATGATCGCACGATAGATACTGTCTTCCGGATCAAGGAAATGGACATCACAGGTTGCAACAACCGGCTTATTAAATAATCGTCCAAGCTCCACGATACGCTTATTATAATTCTGAAGATCCTCGATCGTACAAGGATTCTCCTTCTTTCTGGTCATAAACTCGTTATTTCCGATCGGCTGTATCTCCAGATAATCAAAGAAATTAACAAGTCTTGCAATTTCTTCATCCGGTGCATCATCTACGACCGCACGGAACAGCTCACCTGCTTCACAGGCAGAACCTAAGATCAGTCCTTCTCTGTATTTATTGATCATGCTCATAGGCATACGCGGTCTGCGGTTGAAGTATCTGACATGCGCTTCAGAAATCAGACGATACAGATTCACACGGCCGATCTCATTTTTTGCCAGAATGATGCCATGATATGTTCTGCCTTTTTTGATCGTATCATCCGATGCAGAACCTAATTCATTTACATCCTCCACCGTCTTTACGCCACGTTCCACTAACATCTCATATAATTTTACGAAAATTTTTGCGGTTGCATTTGCATCATCAACAGCACGGTGATGATGTTCATTTTTTACATTTAACGCCTTACAGACACGATCCAGTGTAAACTTACCAAGCTCCGGCAATAACACATGGCTGAGTGTCATGGTATCCATGATCGTATTATCGAATTTCATTCCAAGATCTTTGGCATTTTTCTTGATGAATCCGGTATCAAATGCTGCATTATGTGCAACAACGATATCATCACCACAGAATTCCAAAAACTTCGGCAGGATCACGTCGACGGTCGGTGCATGCATAACCATCTCATCTGTAATGGAAGTCAACTGCTCTATACTATAAGGGATCGGTTCTTCCGGATTGATAAATTCCGAGAAACGATCGATCTCCTCTCCATCTTTTACCTTTACAGCTCCGATCTCTATGATCTTATTCTTCTTCTGACTAAGACCGGTCGTCTCGATATCGAATACGATATATTCTGTATTCAGATCCTGTCCTTTGGGATTGATGACCAGATTCTTCAGGTCATCGACAAAATATCCCTCACAGCCAAAGATCAGTTTAAAGCCATCCTTCATACCCTTTGCATGTGCTGCGATCGGGAACGCCTGTGCAACGCCGTGATCCGTGATTGCAATCGCCGGGTGTCCCCAGTCATTTGCACGTTTCACGATCTTCTCGATATCAACAACACTGTCCATCTCGCTCATAACCGTATGCATATGTAATTCCACACGTTTTTCAAGTGATGTGTCAACTCTTGGCACACGGAAATCCGGTATATGCTTGATACCACGCACAGATGCAATATTTAACTCCTTGGAAAAAGTATCGTATAACGGCACACCCTTTAACCGATAGAAGCTTCCTTCTTTTAACTCATCCTTATAAACCGGCGCATCATCCTCTGATGCAAATATCTTAAATGCGATCGTATCTTCAAAATCCGTAATATTGCAGATGAATAAAGTCTTACCATTTCGGAGAACCTTTTCTTCCATCTTGATCAACTGGCCATGAATACAGACTTCACCGATACCATCTACTAATGTAGAAATCTTTACCAGTTCCCCTTCGCAGTCTCTGCCATAGAATACATCCGGATCATTCGAGGTATATTTCTTCCTTCTGGCGGCAAATGTCTCCTTCGGCTTTTCGTCCTGTGCAGGTGCTTTCTTTTCAGCCGGAGCATCCTTCTTGCCTTCTCCGACCAGCTTCTTTTTATCTACTGATTTACCATCCAAGGTCAGATCCGCATCCTCATGTACATTACTTAAGATTGCCTCGATCTCAAGCTTCATCTTCTGTTCATTTGCACGGCGGAGCATCTCTTTATCAGATTCCGTATAATCAAAACCGACCTTGATATCCATACCGAACCGTTTCTTATAGGTCTCCTCCAGATATTTTTTGATCCCGATTGAATGGCTCTTTGAAAGCTTACTGTCTTCCATCGCAAGCGTGATAATATCATCTGCATAATACCATTCTGCCCGCTTTAATAAACGATATCCAACATGACTGATCTTCTCGACATCATACAAGATACTGTCCTTATATACCTCTGTTAAGGTTCTGGTATTGTACTGGGAAGACAGCTCATAACGGTCATCAATGATGACCTTATAACCACGTCCACGAAATAAATGTCCGCAAATGATATCTTCCACCTGTACAATCTTCGGGCGGCTGATCAGGTGCTTCGACAGCAGGCTGATAATAAGCTGGCGTTCTGCCTGCTTCATTACCACCTTTTCGATCATCGTATCCTCAAACAGGGAAGACAGCTCTTTATCCATATTCAGTTCAGGAAATACTTCAAAAAATAATTTTGCTTCTACCGGCACGTTCTATTCACTCCAGTTATCTAACTCGTACTTTAATGTTGATAATATATCTTTCTCGTCGATCTTCTTTATGATCTGGCCTTTTTTGATCAGGATACCGCAGCCTTTTCCGCCCGCAATTCCAAGATCTGCTTCCTTTGCTTCGCCCGGTCCGTTTACAACACAGCCCATAACAGCAACCTTGATATTCAGATGATCATAATCGGCAACCAGCTTTTCTACCTGTTCTGCCAGTCCGATCAGATCAATCTCCGTTCTTCCACAGGTCGGGCAGGACACAAGTTCGATTCCTCCTGTACGGAGTCCAAGCGTCTTTAAGATCATCTTTGCTGTCATGATCTCATTGACCGGATCCCCTGTTAAGGATACACGGATCGTATCTCCGATTCCCTCATGCAGGATAATACCAAGTCCTACGGAGGATTTGATATTACCGCTCATAACCGTACCGGATTCCGTGATACCCACATGCAGCGGATAATTCGTCTGATCTGCGATCAGCTCATGTGCTTTTACACACATCATAACATCGGAAGATTTAATACTGATGACCATATTGTCATATCCGCAGTCTTCGATCATATGAACCTTATCCAACGCACTCTCAACGATTCCTTCCGCTGTCACGCCATGGTATTTTTCAACTAATTCTTTTTCAAGGGAACCGCTGTTTACACCGACACGGATCGGTATATTCCGTTCCTTACATACCGCTACTACCTGTGCCAGCTTATCCTTACCACCGATATTACCCGGATTGATACGGATCTTATCTGCTCCCGCCTCAGCCGCTGCGATCGCCAGACGGTAATCAAAATGAATGTCTGCAACCAGCGGAATATGGATCTGTTTCTTGATCGCAGGGATCGCTGCCGCTGCCGCATCATCATTTACGGTGCTTCTGATGATGTCACAGCCTGCCTTTTCAAGTTTTAAGATCTGTGCAACTGTAGCATCTATATCACTGGTTTTTGTATTTGTCATCGACTGGATCAGGATCGGATTCCCACCACCGATCACCCGGTCTCCTATCTTGATAACTTTTGTATGATCTCTGTACATATTAACTCCTGTTTAACTCCTATTCATCTAATGAAAGAATACGTTCTTGATATCGTTAAATAATATCACAACCATCAACAGCATAACCAGAACAAATCCGATCAGCGTCACGATATTCTCCTTATCCTTCGGAACCTTCTTTCTCGTTACTGCTTCAATTAACAGGAAGATAAATCGTCCTCCATCCAAGCCCGGTATCGGCAGCAGGTTCATAACGCCAAGGTTTGCCGACAGCAGTACGATATAATTCATCCAGTTTAAGAACAGATCGAGCACACTGCTCTTTGCTGCCTCATTGAAGGTATCGTTCATGTTCTTCGCTACTCCGACCGGGCCGGATACTTCATCCGAACTTACCTGACGGGTAACGATCAGCTTCAGACTTAAGAAGGTTGCTTTTACCCAGTATCTGGTCTCATAAGCAGAATATTTACAAAGCTCTCCAAAGTTCTTCGGGAGCTGATAACCGACACTCATTATTCCGATCTTATAGCCATCCGGTGTCTTTGCCGGATATACCGTCGTATCATAGACCGTTCCGTCTTCTTTCTCAAGTGTCAGATCGATCGGTGAACCATCTCCATAAATCTGAAGGTAGATCTGTAACTCACGGAAATTCTTAACCGTGCTTCCCTCGATTTTCAATACCCGGTCGCCATCTGATATCCCGGCTTCTTCCGCCGGATATACACCATTAAAATATTCCTCGGCATTTTTGATCTGGTATTTTTCAATATTATCTTTATTGTATACTGCTCCTATGATCGCAGGATCACTTCCACAGAAATGAATGATCACCATGGAAAATAAAAATGCGATCACGAAGTTCATGGCAGGTCCTGCAAGTACAACCGCCATTCTTGCCCAGATGGATTTCTTCTCAAAGGAATTCTCATCATTTTCGTTTTCTTCATCATCTTCGCTGAGCATCATACAATAGCCGCCAAGCGGAATCAGCCGCAGCGTATACTGTGTTTCTTTCTTATGAAACTGAAATAGCTTCGGTCCGAATCCCATCGAAAACTCTTTTACTGTGATATGATTGATCTTTGCTACGATAAAATGTCCCAGCTCATGAAAGAAAATGATGACACCAAAGACTAGTATGATTAATATGATATTCAAAAACTAACACCCACTTTCAATAAATTCATATACTTCCTGCTCGGTTGCAAGAATCTCATCTATATCAGGATTTTCAATCAAATTATGATGATCCATGGATGCACGGATGATATCATAGATATCAAGAAAATCGATTTTTCTGTCTAAGAACTGCTTTACTGCATATTCATTTGCCGCATTGAATACTGTAGGCATCGAACCGCCGATCCCGATTGCCTCATATGCATATCGTAACCCAAGAAAGGTATCCATATCCGGTGTCTCGATCACAATCGATGAAAGCTTCGTAAAGTCAAGACGATCTCCCGGCATGTATCTTCGTTCCGGATAGAACAGCGCATACTGGATCGGCAGCTTCATATCCGGCGTACCGAGCTGTGCGATCACTGCTCCATCTTTATATTCTACCATAGAATGAATGATACTCTGCGGCTGGATCACAACCTGAATATTTTCCGGGGCTACATCAAATAACCATTTTGCTTCAATAACTTCCAGCCCTTTATTTACCATCGTTGCTGAATCAATGGTGATTTTTCTTCCCATGCTCCAGTTTGGATGCTTTAATGCGTCCTCTAATTTCACATGCTTTAAAAACTCTCTGCTCTTGCCACGAAATGGTCCACCGGATGCTGTCAACAGAATTTTTTCAATGGAATCATGTGTATTTCCCTGCAATGACTGGAAGATTGCCGAATGTTCACTGTCAACCGGAAGGATTGATACTCCTTTTTCCTTTGCAAGCGGCATAATGATATGTCCCGCTGTAACCAGAGTTTCTTTATTTGCAAGGGCAATATCTTTTCCCGCTTTAATCGCTGCCACAGTCGGGCGGATACCGATCATTCCTACAATAGCGGTAACTAATATATCCGATGTCTTGTATTCTGCAATCTCGATCAGCCCATCCATGCCTGATACGACACGGATATCCATATCCTTCAGACGATCTTTTAATTCATCTGCCAGCTTCTCATCCCACAGACCAACGATCTCCGGTCGGAACTCTCTCGCCTGCTTCTCTAATAAGTCTATGTTTCTTCCTGCTGATAAAGCACAGATTTTTATATCCTGATTCCATCTTGCGATCTCAAGTGTCTGTGTTCCTATAGATCCTGTGGATCCAATGATAGCTACATGTTTCATATTTGTTCTCCTTTACCCATTTCAAACATCTGTATCTAACATTTTTATCTGTCTGCACTATTTCCAATGCGACATAAAGGAAAAGCAGCGTAATTATGAGCACAGTTCATCTGTACGCTCTCCCACACTGCTTTTTCTGATTACAACAAATATAATATAAGATAATACATAATTGGTGCTGTAAATATAATACTGTCAAACCGGTCAAGGATTCCGCCATGTCCCGGTATCAGCTTGCCATAATCTTTGATATCATTATTTCTCTTGATTGCAGAAGCCGCCAGATCCCCGATAACTGCAGGCAACGCACATACAGCTCCGATCAATGCAAATATCCATACAGAATGTGCAACCTGCATGAAATGATTATAAATCAAACCAAATACAACACCTAATATTCCTGCTCCAACGATTCCGCCGATCAGGCCCTCGATACTCTTCTTCGGGCTTAAGATCGGTGACATCTTGTGCTTACCGATCGCACGTCCGACCAGATAGGCACAGGTATCATTACCCCAGGAGCTGACAAAGATCAGCAGAACAAGAATCAGTCCATGTTTCATATCTCGTATGAGATACACATACGACAACATTACACCTACATATACAAATGCAAAAAATGCCGCCATGATCTCTTTATCTTTGTAATTCGGATATGTGAGCACATAGATTGCAAGGATGACCAGCATATAAACCGCGATCAGCGGTAATATAAACTGATGCAGGTCAAAATACAACAATGCATAATAAAAAACCGTTGCACCGTAAGCTGCATATCCAAGTCCTTTCTTGTTCAGCCCATATATACGAAGTAACTCCATCACACCGATCAGCGAAACCGCACACATTACCAGACATGTAAGTGCTCCGCCAAAATAAAGTGTGATTGCTGCAATGATCACCAGGATCACTGCACTGATTGCCCGTTGTTTAAACATATTATTTCCTCTTTATTTTACCCCGCCATACCGACGGTCTCTATGACTGTAATACCGGCATGCATTGACCAGCTCGTCCATATCAAAGTCCGGCCATAACACATCCGTAAAATAAAATTCCGAATATGCGATCTGCCATGGAAGAAAATTCGATGTCCGAAGCTCTCCGCTGGTACGAATCAACAGATCCGGATCCGTCAGTTCCTTTGTATCAAGGTAGGAACTGACTGTATCCTCTGTAACCGCATCCGGTGATAGCTTTCCAGCCATACAGTCGGATGCAATCTGTCTGACCGCTCTTGTGATCTCATCCCGTCCGCCATAGTTAATCGCTACAGAAAACTGAAGTCCTGTATTATTTGCTGTAGCTTTCTCCAGATTATACATCTTCTCCACGATATCCTCCGGAAGATCCTCGCGCTTACCGATGATCCTTACACGCATGTTATTCCGATTGGATCGCTCGATGCTGTCAACCAGATACTTGCGGAAAATATTCATGATCGTAGATACTTCCTCTACTGAACGTTTCCAGTTCTCGGTAGAAAATGCGTATACAGTCAGGTATTTAATCCCAAGTTCATCTGCATTCTCGCATGTTCGCTCGATTGCCTTTGCGCCCTCTGAATGTCCATAGGTTCTTGGCATCAGTCGTTTCTTCGCCCATCTTCCGTTTCCATCCATGATGATCGCAACATGCTCAGGAATATTGATCATTTCTCCATTTATTTCTTTATTCATAATTACTCCAAATTAAACAGTTAAGATCTCTGTTGATTTCTTCTCAATAGCCTTATCGATCAGACCAACATACTTGTCTGTCATCTTCTGGATCTTATCCTCGTTTGTCTTTAATTCATCCTCTGAGATATCTCCGGCTTTCTCCATCTTCTTGATCGCATCGTTTGCATCTCTTCTGACATTACGGATAGCAACTTTTGCATTCTCACCTTTTTTCTTAATATCCTTAACGATCTCTTTTCTTCTTTCCTCTGTCAGTTCAGGGAAATTCAGGATGATGTTCTTACCGTCATTGTTTGGTGTCAGCCCAAGATCTGAATTCAGGATCGCCTTCTCGATTGCCTTTACCAGTGATGGCTCCCATGGTGCGATCATCAGCGTTCTTGCTTCCGGGACGGTGATATTTGCAAGCTGCTGCATCGGTGTCGGTACACCATAATATTCTACCTTGATCTTATTTAAAATGTTAGGGTTGGCACGTCCTGCACGGATCGTAGCATATTCCCCTTCCAGGTTTTCAACTGTCTTCGTCATTTTCTCTTCGTACTGTGTCAACATATCTTTGTTCCTCCTGTTTATTTATACGTTCACATATGTCCCTGTAAAGCCACCGGTAACGGCCTTTACAATACTGTCTTCACCATTTAAGCCGAATAACATCATCGGCATTTTGTTTTCCATTGCAAGAACTGCAGATGCAAGATCGATAACTCCAAGCTTATTATCAACAATGTCTTTCATTTGCATGCTGTCATATTTCTTTGCATTTGGATTTGTCTTAGGATCACTGTCATATACGCCGTCAATTGCTTTTGCAGATAAGACTACATCTGCCTTTACTTCAACCGCCATAAGAACAGTTGCCATATCTGTTGAGAAATACGGATGTCCGATTCCTCCGGCAAAGAAAACAACTTCTCCCTGCTCCATATATTTTACAGCTTTATCACGGTTGAACAGCTCTGTCATTGTTCCACATGCAAATGGGGTCATGATATGTGATTTGATTCCGAATACACGAAAAGCATCTGCGGTATAGATACAGTTCATAACAGTTGCAAGCATGCCGATTGAATCTGCTTTTACACGATCCATATTTTCTGAGGTTCTGCCACGCCAGAAATTACCACCACCGATTACTACACAAAGCTGGATTCCCTTATCCAGAATCTTCTTCACCTGTCCGGCAACATCATATACAGTCTTTTCATCAAAGCCCTGCTTTTTTTCTCCGGCAAGTGCTTCTCCACTAAGTTTCAATAACACTCTGTTCATTTCCATAATTGTAACCTCTTATGTTTTCTCAAAATTTTTCTATCCTAGTATAGCACAATATAACTATATTTCAAACAGGAAGTTGGAAAGATTTTATTCAAATTATCGTAGCTCCGGATCTGTTCTCCATAACAAAAAGAACACCACAAAATCCGACTGGTTTCATGATGTTCTTTCGTTTCTGATATGTTTCTATATACTATTCATTAACAATTGAATCCGGATCATCTTCTACTGTAAACGTATCCAGATCGATCTGGTTATAATATCCTGTATCGTTGATGATATTTGCACTGATATTTTTAACTGTCTGGGATGGAACATAATCATAATCGTTAAACAGATATCTGTGAAGAACAACTACATTGTTCTCCAGATCTCCTGCTACAACCAGACTTCCCTTGCTTCCAAGTGTCGGTGTTGACCATGTAAATGGGAAACCGGTTGAGGATTTCAGTTTGTAATTGAAGCAGTTCGTTGCAAGATCCATGATCTCTTTCTTTGTAAGGCTGGAGCTGATATCATCTACAACTGCATTCAGACAGTCATTTAACTTGGAGATTCCGGCACTCTTTGCCTTTTCGATCATAAGGCTGATAACCTTTCTCTGTCTCCATGCTCTTGTGATATCTCCCTGGTCTGTACTTCGGATTCTTGCATATGCGGTAGCCTGAACACCATCGAGATGTACAACACCTGTCTCATATACATAAGAAGACTGGATGCCATTGACTCTCTGCTGTTCATCGATACACTGATTCAGCTTGTCAAGCTCGCTGGACTTCAATTCGATATCAAGGCCACCAAGTGCATCGATTGCTTCTGTAAGTGCCTTGAAATTTACAGTTACATAAGCTGTGATATTCAGGTCAAGATTCTTATTTAATGTATTGATTGCTTCCTTGGCACCGCCATATGCATATGCATGTGTTACTTTTTCATAACTCTGTGAGTCATTGGCAAGCTCTAAATAAGTATCACGATATACGGAAGACATCTTGACTTCCTGTGTGTCATTATTGATGCTTACAATAATGATCGCATCAGAACGTGCTCCGTTCTCTACCATATCAATATCTCGGCTGTCAACACCAAACAATGCAATCGTCGTATATCCGGTCATCTTCTTTACTGTTTCTTCTGACAGGTCATCATTGGCCTTTACACCCTCTAACTTCTCGTAGTGCATCTTGCCAAGGGCAGAATTGATATAAGCATTTACAAATAATACAACTCCAAGGATGATCACAAGTACTTCTACGATCAATGCAATAATCCATGGTTTGTTTCTGCTTTTCTTCTTTCTCTTTTTTCTACCATTTCCGGAAGCGCTTCTTCTTACCGGTTCTCTGGCCGGTGATTTCTCGTAATGAACATCATCTGTATCATTATAATCGTCAAAATCTTCATCGCTAAAAATATTATCGCTCATTTTTATTCTCCTATGCATTTGTACATCTGATCTGTCACATCAAATCAGTTACTATCAATTATTTACGAATAAACAAAGTGTATTCTACTACAAACATATTTCAAATTCAACCTGTTCATAAAAATATAACATTTACACTATAAATTTAAAATAAACTTCTCGATCACCGGAACCAGACCATCTTCATCATTAGTAAGTGTGATATAATCCGCATGATCTTTTACGATCTGCTGTGCATTTCCCATTGCCACTCCGACTCCCGCATAATCTATCATGGTCAAGTCGTTAAATCCATCTCCGCATGCGATCAGATCCTTGACATCCATATCCAGATATTTCAAAAGCTTTTCAAGCGAAGTTGCCTTATGGACGTTCTTCGGCATGATCTCTACAAAGAACGGTTCGGAACGAAAAACCGTAACTTTATCACCATATAGTGCATTTAATTCCTGTTCCACCTGTTCTGCAACAGTACTTTCCGCCGTCAGAAGACATTTGTTCAGCGGAAAATCAATATACTCTTTGAAATTGTCCACCTGATGTATCTCCATAAAATTCAATCTTGCTTCAAGACTCATATATTCGTCGATCGGCGTACCTGTGATAACTGTATCTCCTTCATAAGTAACCATTCCAATCTTCTTTTTCACACAATAATCATAGATTCTCCGTGCAATATCATTATCGACACATGCCTGATATACCACTTCTCCTGTCTTATAATCAACGATTCTTCCACCATTAAATGCAAGTACATAGCCTTCATATTTATCAAGCTTCAATGTATCAGCTATCTTTCTGATCCCGGGAAGCGGTCTGCCTGAAGCAATTGCTACTACATGTCCCTTCTCCTGTATCTCGATGATCTTATCAAGTGTCGGCTGTGTCACTTCTTTTTTTGAATTTGTAAGTGTGCCATCAATATCTAATGCAATAATCTTCTTCATCATTTTTCTCCATTATGTGTAATCAAATTGATAATATATATTAGATTTGCAGCTTTGTCCAGTAGTTTGCCGAAAAAAAAAGAATCTCATACCGTAATTTTCTTTTCTTGTAAACTACCGCGTGATTGTATTATAATAACCAATCATAAATGCATCTTTTTTATTAAAATTGTGAGGAAATACTATGAATTACGAGCTTTTTGTTAATCAGAAAAAAATATCAGCCGGTACAAAAGACGCTGTTGCGGAATATATAAAACGACTTTCCCCTTTCTGTAAGGTCACCGTCATTCCATGCAAAAAAGCTCCGAAGCCTGTTCAGGATGCGTATAACATCCAGCTTCTTCCCGATAAGGCAGGCACTCAGACCATATCCTCCGAACAGTTTGCATCCAAGATCAACCGGATGAATGTAAACGGGTACTCTCACATCTGTTATTATATCGGTTTTCCGGCATCAGATGCTTATAATGAAAGCTTCTTTATTTCCAGTATGTCCATGTCCGATGAAGTAACTCTTATCGCATTTACAGAACAGTTATATCGTGCTTATACGATCAACAACCATATTACATATCACAAATAATCTGAAGCTGATCAAGCAACATGACACGCATTAACTGATGTGGAAATGTCATATTTGAATAACTAAGCTTAAAATCTGCCTTTCGAATCAGTTCATCTGACATCCCAAGTGAGCCTCCGATCAGAAATGTAACTGTCGTAATCCCTCTGTCTTCTGCCTGCCGTATCTTTTCTCTTAATAACTCTGTTGTACACTTCTTTCCATTAATGCACAACGCTATCACATATTCTGATTTTCCAATACTTTCCATGCATTTGTGGCTCTCTGTATCAACAATTTTCTTTTTTATCGTATCTGATGCATTTTGTGGTATTTTCTCATCTTCATGCTGTATGATCACAAGTTCATGTTTTCTGCCGATCTGTCTTTTATATGCATCGATCATATCAGTGTAATACGTCTCTTTTATTCTACCCACACACACTATTTTAAATGTCATTTCTGCTCCAATTTAATCTGTTCAAATAATTTATTCTCTGCTTCATCTGCCTTATGTGTAAACATACTTACAATAACCGTAACTGCCAGACTGATGATAAATGCTGCAACCCCGCTTCCTAGCTCTGTTGCATTTGCAAGTGTCTGATTCTCAAGGAGAGGAATAAATCTCCAGATCGTACAGACAGCAAGACCTGTAAAAAAACCCGAAATGATTCCTGCCTTACTGGTCTCTCTCCACAAAATCGGCAGTATACAGACTGCTGCTATCGCAGCTGAATAATCCCATGCAATATATAATATTTCCCGGTAATTATTCTGAATAATTATCGACATTACAGCAATAAATCCTGTAAAAAACAAAGCAGCCATCAAATCAATCCCGGTTATCAGAGTTTTTGACCGGATCTTTTTCTCGTATCCAACCATACCAAATAACAGATCAAACATCATTGTATAAATGCGTTCCAACAGACAGATCACGGCACATAAGAACAGTCCACCGGCTATATATCGGAAAAACAACGGATACTCCTCTTTATAACATAATGACGTAATATAGATATCAAGCAGTTTTCCCATTTCAATATCTTCACTGGCTTTTAACGGATACATGCTGACAACATTTAACAACGCCCATACACTAAGAATCACAACAGCTATACCTGTATATATTATGGAAAGAACACGTCCGCGATCCAGACTGCGTACATCTCTTGCTTCCATTGCTCCATGGAACAAAAATGGTAATCCCAGACACCCAAGTCCCATTCCAAGCATGGATATAATATGAGAAACCCCTATACCTCTTCCATCATAATACAAAATATTGAGATATGTACTTGTTCCACCCGACAAATGAACTTTACCGTAAGTATCCAGTATCTCAGCCGGCGTATTCACCGCAAACAGCCATATGACAAGTACAAGAAACATCACCACCATCAATGTATATATAATATTTCTTACAGTACTTCTTATCCTGCGACTTATAAAACACATAGAACATGCGCAAAATAATGAAACCACACATACAACCACGATCATATGTTGGTTTGTCGCACCGCTAAGATATTTTCCAATATAACTGAGAAGACCCATTGTGATCATTCCGGTCAGAATCAGCCAAACACACATGAACATCTCTTTTATAATAAAAGAAGAATATCTGGCGTACAGAAAATCACCCATATCAGAAATTTCTTTTCCTGAAATATCCCGATAAGAACGTAACCTTTTTACAAGGAAAAGGCAGGCAAAGGTTATCCCTGCAAACAATCCTATATGAATAAAACAAACCCCTGCTCCATTTACAGTAATAACCGGTGGTAATAAGATTAACGCCCATAGCAGAACCTCGGCCATTGAATTATTTCCGGCAAGCTGCATTCCATTTAGATCATCCTGCTTTTTTCGTATCATTTTTTCTCTCCCAAATTTATATTCATTCCATTCAACTTTATCATAAACACAGTTTTTCCTTCCGCCTTATGTTCTCACCAAGTTCTCTGTACTGTCAAGACCATATTATGTATTTTTTCCAGAATTCTTTTTAAAATATATGTAATATTCCAAATTTCTGTGCTTCATAATAAAAAATATAGAACATGAAAATAATCTATGTTATAATACCCAAGTATGTAAAATTTGATTTACAATTTAATTACATTGATTTGACATTAAATAAGTTATTTTTTCACAGGAGGATATGGACGTGGACTTTTTTTCAATTCTGACTTTACTGGGAGGCGTAGGGCTTTTCCTGTTTGGAATGAACATGATGGGTGATTCCCTGAAAAATCTGGCAGGAGGAAGTCTGGAACGGATACTTGAAAAACTGACGACCGGTAAAAGTCAGGCAACCGGTGCGATTAAAGGCTTTGGGCTCGGTACCGGTGTCACAGCGATCATTCAGAGTTCAGCAGCAACTACGATCATGCTGATCGGTTTTGTAAATGCCGGTATTATGAAGCTCAGTCAGGCAATTCCGGTAGTATTTGGTGCCAATGTCGGCAGCACCGCAACTGCACAGATTCTGCGGCTTGGTGATCTTGGCGAAGATATGTTTATCCTCAAATTATTAAAACCGTCTTCTTTTGCACCCGTTCTGATCGGTATTGGTGCTTTTATCATTCTGTTTGCCCATAAGAAAAAACATAAAGATATCGCCGGTATCTTAGTCGGTCTTGGTATCTTATTCCTTGGTATGAATACAATGGAAGCTGTGTTCGCTCCTTTAAAAGAATCCGAAACCTTCCAGAACCTGTTCATTTCTTTCAGCAATCCACTCCTTGGTATCCTGATCGGTCTTATCTTAACAGCGATCATCCAGAGTTCCTCTGCTTCGGTCGGTATCCTTCAGGCATTATCCTCAACAGGAGTTGTTTCCTATGGTTCTTCGATTCCAATTATTATCGGTATTAATATAGGAAAGTGTTTCGCGATCCTGCTCGGCAGTATCGGTGCAAACAAAAAGGCAAAACGTGTTGCCATGTCCTATCTGTTATTTAATATTATCGGTGCGATCTTCTTCGTTGTTGTGATCTATGGACTTCAGTTGTTTATCACATTCCCATTCATGGATAAGATCATCAACCGTGGTGTAATTGCAAACCTGCATTTTATGTTTAACTTTATCATTGCGATCCTACTGCTTCCATTCGCAAATAAGATCGCAGATCTGACCGGTAAGATCATCGGTGACGATATGGAATCCAAGATTGACAAAGAGCTTGCGTCTCTCGATCCAATGCTTCTTGATACACCAAACATCGCTCTTACCCAGGCACAGAAGGTAATGTTCTCCATGACAGACTCCATCAAGGAAAACTTCGAACTTGGAAGTCAGTTATTATCGGAATATAATGAAGAAACTGCCGGAAAACTTCTGGAAAATGAGATGTTCATTGATAAATGCGAAAGTGCGTTAAACGAATATCTGTTAAAGATCACCTCCAAGCGACTGCATTCATCCGAACGAAAGCTGGCATCGGAATTATTAAACAGTGTCAGTGACCTGGAACGAATCGGTGACCACTGTGAAAATCTTCTGATCGTCAGCAGAAAGATCTCCGATGAAAAGATCTCCTTCTCTACACAGGGAACCATGGAGATCAATACGCTCTTACAGGCTACAGCCAATATCATCGATACAACCTTTACTGCTTTTAAAAATGATGATCTGACTGCTGTTTCCCGTATCGAACCGCTTGCTCAGTCGATCACAGAGGTAAAAGAGATCATCAAAGATCACCATGTTATCCGTTTACAGACCGGAGACTGCGATATCGACGGTGGTTTTGCTCTTGTAGATATCCTGACCAGTCTGGATCGTATCGGAAGTCACTGTTCCAATATCGGACTTCATATTGCAAAGAAATTAACTACAGATTCCTTTGACGAAATGCATGGTCATATCTACACAAATGGATATAAGACCTCCGAAGAATACAAAGCACTCTACTGTTACTACATGTCTCTGTACTCTGATCCGATCACCGAAAAGTATAAAGCGAGCCTGTCAGAGCTGGAACATAAGATCTCGCAATCAGATGCAAATAAATCTTCTGCTCCGAAATCTGTGGATCTGAACACAGCTAAGGCAGATAAAAACGAACAGCATACCAAAAAAGAGCCTAAATTAAAAGAAATCAAAAAGGCAAAGATTGAAAAAGTAAAACAGAAGAAAGACTCTAAGAAAAAATAAAGATTATTCTGATAATAAGTATTATAAAAAGATACTCTGATCACGGGATCATACAGGTCCTTTGCTTTCAGAGTATCTTTTTTATTTTCTTTTATTCTTTGATACTGCATTTTATTATTATCTGATATTGTATATCGTATAGACAGATATACATAATGACTCTATCTCAATCACGGCTTTCAATTACAATTAACAATCCGGATTCAAATTCGATCAGGCCGCACTCTGCGATCAGCTCATTGCTGACGCCGATGCTTTCTCCAAGCTTCAATGTAAGCCCCTGCGCATTATAATAAAAACCCTGAAGCGTTACTCCGGTCACCTGTTCCGTATATGGAAGCAGTGACACATATCTGTATGCATCGTTACGCTTCACAATATGCCGGTGTGCTGTCATCGTAATCCTGTTATGCTCGTCGATCAGATATGCCGATATTCTGGCCTCTGCAAACTGCTTTAATAAGCCAATATTGGCAAGGGTATGATCCATACGGGTTCCGGTTGCTCCAACCAGAATTACTTCATCCGGTCTGATCTCCTGCTCCAGTATATACGAGATTGCAACATGGGTATCTGTAAAATCCTTATGTGTATCCAGATCCAGAAATTCTGTTTTTCCCCGATATGCCGCTACGACATCTATCTTTGCAGAATCAAAGTCTCCAATGATCAGATTCGGCAGTATATTACATTCCTTACAGATCTCAAGTCCTTTATCACATGCTATTATTTTTTGAAAATCATAATCGGAAAGAACCGTTTCAAGCAATCTTTTTGAAACGGTTCCTCCTGTAACGATTAAATATCGATTCATCTATCCTGTTACCTTTTCCGGCAGACAGCAGATCTGCTTTCCGCCTTTTTATTACTATCTACTGTATTTCTGAAAAAATCTTACGGAAGGCTTTTACATTCTCTGTCTTGTCCCCTTTAAATACTGCCGAACCGGCAACCAATACATTCGCTCCTGCCCGAATAATCTCTGCTGCATTTGCAAGGGTAACACCACCATCCACCTGAATATCCGTCTGAAGTCCACGGCTGTTTAACAGTTTTCTGGTCTCTGCAATCTTCCGCAGAGAAGACGGAATAAATTTCTGTCCGCCAAAACCCGGATTTACCGACATGATCAGAACCATATCTACATCCTCTAATACATAATCAATTACTGATAATGGTGTTGCAGGATTTAATGCAACTCCGGCTTTCATTCCCAGCTCTTTTATGGCTGCGATGGTTCTATGAAGGTGCTTGCAGGCTTCTGCATGTACTGTTACGATATCTGCTCCACAATTCTTATAATCCTGTAAGAAACGCGTCGGTTCATCAATCATAAGATGAACATCAAACACCTTATCAGATACCGGACGAACACTCTTGATAACCGGTGCTCCAAATGAAATATTCGGCACAAAGGACCCATCCATAACATCCAGATGAATATATTCACTTCCTGCCTGATCTATGATCTGTATATCTTCTGCCAGATGTCCAAAATCCGCAGATAATACTGAAGGTGACAGCTTTAACATTTACCATTTCCTCTTTTCTTTTAATTCATTGTATATCATGACATAATCATCATACCGCATCTTACTGATCCTGCCATCACCGACGGCTTCTTTTACCAGACATCCCGGTTCACTGATATGATTACACATATTGAATTTGCAGGTTCCTGTATATGCTGCAATCTCAGGAAAATACAGCTTCAGATCTTCTGCTTCGATTCCTTCTGTATATAACGAACTGAAACCCGGTGTATCCATAATATAAGTATCATCATCTACAAACATTAACTCAGAATGCCTCGTTGTATGCTTTCCACGCTGTATCTTCTCACTTAATCCACCAGTTTGTACATTTGCATCCGGAAACAACGAATTAAGCGTCGAGGATTTACCTACTCCTGACGGGCCTGCAAATACCGTTGTCTTTCCTTTTATAACTGCTTCTAATGTATGGATTCCATAACCGCTCTCCGCACTGATAAACAACACTTCATATCCGCTCTTTGTATAAGATCTGCATATATCCTCACTTTGACGAAATCCTTCCAAATCTATCTTATTAAAGCAGATTATAGTCGGAACTTCATGCTGCTCCATATTGATCAGAAAGCGGTCAAGCAGATTGAAGTTAGGTGCTGGTGCAGACACTGCAAAAATAATTACAGTCTGATCTACGTTTGCAACTGCAGGTCTGTTTAACCAGTTAAATCTGGGCAATATATCTTCAATATTGCCCAGATTCTTCTCCGCATCTAATATCTCTATCTCTACATTGTCACCAACTAAAGGCTTGATCTTTCGATTTCGAAAAACTCCTTTTGCTTTACACTCATATGTGACGCCGTTTTCGCAGACGACATAGTAGAAACCTCCAATACCTTTTATGATCTTTCCTGTCATAATCTCTCCTATTCCTTTGAGAATGACGCAGACAGACCACTGGTATTAAAGCTCGATGTTACATCTATTCCATCTGAATCCGTAATTGTTACTGCAAATGTACCGGAGTTCTGCGATAAGCCACCGATAGGATCTGCAGATCCTATATCCAGAGGGAACGAATCCTCTCCTGCAGCTCCGGAATACAACTTATAGGTTGCGTCACCAACCGTATAGGTAACATTGACTGTCACATTTCCAAAGGTTGCAAAATCGAATCCGGAATTTGTTATACTTCCTGTAAATTTAACAGAATATGTTACTTTTTCAGGTCCATCACTGATCACATAACCAACTGTTGAACCTTTTTCTACAGACGAGCCGGCTGAAACATCCTGACTGATAACCTGACCTTTCTTAACCTCATCACTGTTTGCATGCGATACTTTACCGCTTAATCCTGCCTTTTCCAACAATTCGGCTGCCTTGCTTTCAGATTTACCAACCAGATTCGGGACCTCAACTTCCTCAACCTCTTTACCATTACTTATTATGATCTTAACTGTTGAACCGGATTTCTGCATCGTTTTTCCTTCCGGTGACTGACTGATAACCTTATTCTTCTCTACCGTATCATCATATTCATAACCATGAGTAACAACAAATCCGGCTTCCGTAAGAAGTGTAGTTGCCTGATCATCCGAATAACCTGTTACATTAGGTACTTCGACATCTTCTTTTCCCTCTGATACCGTAATAACAATTTTCTCATCAGCAGGAATCGCTGTTCCTTCATCTACACTCTGACTGATAACATAACCTTCTTCTACCTTATCATCCGTTGCCGTCTCAATTGTATATGCAGTAAATCCTGCTTTCTTTAATTCTTCTTCTGCAGCCGTCTTATAAAGACCTACTACATTGACCATAGGAATCGTCGCCTTATCCGAAGTATCCTCATCTGTAGATCCATCTTCGGTGGAATCTCCTGAATTTTCTTCTGAACTGTTTTCCGTCTTTTTATTATTTCCGGAGAATATTCCTCCAAGTCCACCGGGGCTTGTAATCTTAAGAATCAGGATTGCAACAAGAATCGCAATGATAATCACAACTGCTACACTGGATATCATAATGATCTTCTTAAGCTTCGGATCCAATTCCTCGATCTCATTATCATCATCGTCCTCCGGAGCCATCCCCTCATCACCATATGAATCATCATCGTCATCATCGTCAAACAGATTATCAAATTTGGATGGCGGAATGATCGGAGTAATATCCGGACGTTCCACTACACTTGACGGAGTTTCCTCAACAACAGGTGCTTCATTCATCTGTCTGCCCTCTTTGATCGCTTTCATCTCATCCGATGTGATCTCTACCGTCGGTGAATTTGGTACAACCGGTGGAACTACAACACAATCTATGTCAGGATTTGCCTGTACACGTTTCAAATCTGCAATCAATGCGCTTGCAGTCAAATATCTGCGTTCTGCTTTCTTCTGTGTGCATTTTAAAATTATCTTTTCCAAACTGGTTGGAATATCCGGATAATATTCTCTAGGAGAAACCATCTCTCCCTGTATATGCATAAGAGCGACTGCAACATTATTCTCGCCTTCAAACGGTACATGTCCCGTAACCATCTCATACATGGTGATACCAAGAGAATATATATCGCTTCTCTCATCACTGAATCCGCCTCTTGCCTGCTCCGGAGAGATATAATGTACACTTCCCATTGCATTCGCTGTCATTGTATTTGATGAAGCAGCTCTTGCAATACCAAAATCTGTAACCTTGATTCCGCCATTTTTCGATACAATAATATTCTGCGGCTTAATATCTCGGTGGATCGTATGGTTCTGATGAGCTACCTCCAGGCCTTGGGCTATCTGAATAGAAAAATCAATTGCCTGCTCAGGCAGCAATCTGCCTTTTTTCTGAATATATTCTTTTAAAGTAATGCCCTCTACAAGTTCCATTACTATATAATAGATACCATTATCCTCTCCGACATCATATACGTTTACGATATTCGGATGAGAAAGTCCGGCTGCGGACTGTGCTTCAATTCTAAACTTTGTAACAAAATTTACATCAGAACTAAATTCCGGTTTTAATACTTTAATTGCAACATATCTGTTCAGTACATGACATTTTGCCTTATAGACTTCTGACATACCGCCTGTACCGATCAATTCTATTATCTCATAACGATTACTGAGTATCATTCCTGGATTTAACATGCTTACACCTCTCACTATTTTACAGCTACCACTACGGATATATTATCTCTACCACCATAGTAATTCGCTCTGTCTATCAACTTTTCAACCGCTGCTGTTATATCCCCGCTGCTCTCCAACACGATTTCTTTTATCTCATCATCCTCAAGCATATTAGAAAGACCATCTGAGCAAAGAAGGATTCCATCCCCCTGTTTCATCTCTAATTCAAAAAAGTCTGTCATAATCTTGTCAGATATTCCAAGTGCTCTAGTAATAATGTTCTTTTCCGGATGGTTACGTCCTTTATTTCGATCAAGCTGACCGGAACGGATCAGCTCTTCAACCAGTGAATGATCCATCGTTACCTGCCGTATCTCATCATCTATGAAATACAATCTGCTGTCACCGATATTTGCTACATATAATATATCATCCTCACATACAGCAGCTACAAGGGTCGTTCCCATTCCCTTCCAATCCTCATTTTCCTTTGCCATTTTATATATCTTGTCATTGGCATACAGAATCGCTCTTTTTAGAACGGATACCGAGTTATTTATTGCACTCTCTTTTATATATTCAGTTACACATTCTATCGCAGTCTTTGATGCAACATCTCCTGCCTTATGACCACCCATTCCGTCTGCCACTATATAAAGATTGGGTAATGGTCCGATCGGCTCATCTGTAAAGAAAATGCTGTCCTGATTCTGAACTCTTTTCTTACCGATGTCGGTTCTTCCATCAGATCTCATTTGCTGCCTCCCGTCTAAAAAGTATCTTTTGCTTCTTCATATTTTCTCCGAAGCTGACCACAGGCAGCGTCAATATCTCTGCCCATACTCCTTCTTATTGTAACATTTATATCTTTCTTTTCAAGTATATATTTGAATTTTTCAACAGAATCATTGAGAGATCGACAATACTTTCTCTCCTTTATCGGATTTACCGGAATCAGATTCACATGTCCGTGCATATTCTTAAGAAGCTCAGCAAGCTTATATGCATGTTCCGGTGTATCATTTTCATCTTTCACCAGTGAATACTCGAAAGTAACCCTTCTTCCTGTTTTTTCAAAATAATACCGACATACATCCATCAATTCTGCAATTGAATACTTATTTGCGATTGGAAGAAGTTTTCTTCTGTCTTCATCAGTCGGACTGTGAAGGGATAATGCAAATGTAATAGAAAGGCCTTCATCTGCCAGTCTTTTTATCTGCGGAACCAATCCACAGCTTGAAACCGTGATATTTCTCTGACTGATGTTCTTACCCTGCTCATCATTGATAATGCGAATGAATCGGATAAGATTGTCATAATTATCAAGTGGTTCCCCTGTTCCCATTACAACGATATTCGATACACGTTCACCCGTGATCCGTTCGATCGCATAGATCTGATCGAGCATCTCAGACGCCTCCAGATTACGGATCAAGCCACCGATCGTAGATGCACAGAATCTACATCCCATACGGCATCCGACCTGAGAAGATATACAGACAGAGTTGCCATGCTTATATCTCATTAATACGCTTTCCAACACATTTCCATCCTGTAAACGAAACAGAAATTTATTTGTGCCATCCTGTTTTGACACCAGTCTGGTCACTTCTTCCACACCATACATGTGCTGCTTTTTGATTTCTTCAATTAATTTTTTCGGAACATTGGTCATATCTTCCGCATGTGCTATACCTTTGGCATGAACCCATTCAAATATCTGTTTTGCTCGAAACGCCGGCTGTCCTACTGATTTTACCCAGACCGCAAGTTCATCAAACATCATGGAACGGATATCCAGTTTCTTTATATCTTCTATCTCTGTAAACATACTCTTTTCTTCCTGAATCATGTACTGATAACACGAGAAGCTCAACTCCTCTGTGTCATTCTGTCATCTATTATTTTTTTCTTCGTAATCGCGAAATAAAGAATCCATCACAATGATCAATTCCCTGCAAAAGCGTGATATATCCTTTTTCTCCACGTTCTTTCAACTTCTCCGGCAGATATGGTGCAAGACTTTCCAGATAATACTCCTCGTGCCTTTTTAAAAATATCTCTACATTTTCTTCATTCTCTGTCCGATCAATTGTACAGGTGGAAAAAATTAACGTTCCACCCGGTTTTACATAAGACGCACAGGCATCCAGAATATTCTTCTGTATCTCGGCAAGTTCACTTATCGAGTCTGCCGTCACATGATATTTGATATCATTTTTTCGTGCCATAACACCCAGTCCGGAGCATGGAAGATCCGCAAGAACGACATCTGCTTTTTCTATCATTTTCGGATCAGTTTCCATTGCATTCCATACCTTAGTTGTCACATTATGAATCTCTAATCGGCCCAGATTTTCTTCCAACTTATCGATCTTTTCTTCTGAAATATCCCTCGCATACACATGTCCCTGCTCTCCGGTGCGTTCTGCCGCATACATGGTCTTTCCTCCCGGAGCCGCACAGACATCAAGGATCACATTTCCCGGTCTGATTCCTGCTGCAAGCACCTGCAAACTGGAACTCTCATCCTGAACCGTAAACAGGCCTTCATGAAATCCCGGAACCATACGAATATAATCATATCCCGAAATAATAAGAGAGGTCGGATTATAATATCCTTTTTCTACCTTTATGCCCTTTTCAATCAAATTATTCCGAAATTCCTCAAGTGTTGTATGCATAGTATTCACACGAACCGTCGTTCCGCGATTTGTTTCACCCGCCTGCAGAATCTGTTCTAACTGTTCTGCACTGTAATCATTTAACAGGAATTTTACCAGTTCCTCCGGAATCGAATATTTAACAGACAGATACGCTTCTAGACCATCCTCTTTTTTCGGAAAGATGATAGCTGCTTTATTTCTGCACACGTTTCGAAGGACACCGTTCATATAGCCTTTTAATGTCCGAAATCCTCTTTTAGCAGTCAGGTTCACATATTCATTACAGGCTGCCTCATCCGGAACAGAATCCATATAAAAGATCTCATAAGCAGCCATCCGTAAAATACAGCGGATGACCGGTTTACATTTTTTTACTTTTACTTTTGAAAATTGATTAAGAATATAATCCAATCTGATTTTCTGCTCTGTTACACCTTCTGTCAACCGACCGATGTAAGCCCTCTCTTTTTTATTCATAAACTGGTTTGCCCGGAGTGCTTCCCCTAATGCTTCACCGGCAAATCTGTCATTTTTTTCAATATCCAGCAGAATATCCAGAACTATCTCTCTTGAAGTTTTACTCATATACCATCTGACCTGTCTTAAGTTTATTTCCTGCAAGAAATGCTGCACAATCCATCGGTTTCTTGCCTTCCGGTTGAAGCTTTCTTATCGTTAATGCTCCACTTCCACATGCAACCGTAAAGTTTTTCTTCGTCACATGAACGATCATCCCCGGTACGATCTTTGTTCCATCCTCTAATGTCTCCTCTGTCTGTTCACATACAGAAGCCTCATAGATACGTACCGTCTTCTGATTCATTTTCATATAAGCAACCGGCCATGGCTGCAATCCTCTGATCAATCGTTCCAGTGAAGCTGCATCTTTCGTAAAATCAAGCTCACCCTGCTCTTTCTTTAACATGGATGCATAGCAGCTTAAGGAATCATCCTGCGGGGTTCGTACTGCTGTATGATCCGCAAGCTTTGTAAGCGTAGACAGGATCAACGCTGCACCTGCATCAGCAAGTTTATCATGAAGTGTAACACCGGTATCTGTATCTGTGATCGGAACAACCGTCTTCTCGATCATATCTCCGGTATCAAGTCCTTTTGCCATATACATCGTTGTGACACCGGATTCCGTCTCACCATTGATAATAGCCCATTCAATCGGAGCGGCTCCCCTGTATTTGGGAAGCAGGGACGCATGGATATTAATGCAGCCATACTTTGGAATATTCAAGATTGATTCCGGCAATATCTGACCATAGGCCGCAACAACGATAGCATCCGGCTGATAGTCCCTGATAATCTGAACATTTTCTTCTTCCCTGAGTTTTACCGGCTGATAGACAGGTATATCAAGAGAAAGAGCCTTTTCCTTAACAGGTGTCGGCTGAAGTGTCTTGCCCCTTCCTTTTGGCTTGTCCGGCTGTGTAAAACATGCAAGGACATTATGTCCTGCATCTACGATCGTCTGTAATGGTTTTACTGCAAATTCAGGGGTTCCCATATATATAATATTCATACGACTGTCTCTGCCTCCTTATTATTATCTGCTTACTTTTCTATTCTGTCTCGTATAAACCATCTTCTACTTTATCTTTATATAAGATACCCTCCAGATGGTCTGTCTCATGGCAGATTGCCCGTGCCAGAAGGCCTTCACCTGTTACCGTGATCTCATTCATATCACGATCCAGTGCTTTACAGACAACATGCATCGGCCTTGTCACCTGTCCAACCTTTCCCGGAAGGCTCAGACACCCCTCGTCTCCGGTCTGCTCACCGGACGTCTCTATAATCTCAGGATTAATAAGCGTCAATGGATGCTCATCTCCGATATCAATTACAACGATCCTCTTTACAATTCCAACCTGTGGCGCTGCAAGTCCGACACCATTCGCCTCGTACATGGTATCAAACATATCATCGATCAACTGGGATAACCGTGGTGTCATCTCCGTAACAGGCTTACATTTCTTTCTTAAAACGCTGTCGCCATCGATTCTTATCTTTCTTGTTGCCATTTTTCATTCTCTCCTTAATACATATTTAATGGATTAAAGTCAAATTGCAGACTAAAATCCTGAAGTTCTTTTTTCTCTGATACATATATTTCAATCTGGTCTTTTAAAGCCACCAGCTCATTATACCGATAATTCTTAATATAGACAACCCTTCTGTAAATATCTCGTATCTTTGCTATTACAGGTGCCGATGGCCCGATTATTCTCATATCCCGGTCATTTTCTGAACAGCTTCTGATATTTGAACAGATATCTTCCGCCATTTGATCCAGAAAAGTCTCGTCGGAACATACCATCAATACCACCATCATATTCCATTCCGGCGGATATTTCATAAGTCCACGGTACGCTTCTTCTTCCTTATAAAAATCCAAATAATTCTGAGCTGCTGCTGCCTTTATCGCATAATGCTCCGGCTTATAAGTCTGGATCACGACTTTACCCGGCTGTGTCCCTCTCCCGGCTCTTCCGGCCGCCTGTGTGATCAGATCAAAGGTACGTTCTCCTGCCCGGTAATCATTCTGGAATAAAGTAAGATCTGCAAGAATGATTCCAACCAGAGTTACATTCGAAAAATCATGTCCCTTTACGATCATCTGAGTTCCAACCAATATATCCGCTTCTCCGTTTCCAAACTTCTCTAAGATCTGTTCATGTGCATCCTTCGCTGCCGTTGTATCCTTATCCATACGAAGGACTCTCGCCTGAGGAAATAACCGCTGAACCTCCTCCTCAAGCTTCTGGGTTCCTGTTCCGTATCCACCGATCAGCCCGGAATGACAGGACGGACATACTTTTGGCTGAGGCATCTGGAATCCACAATAATGACAGATCATCCGGTTATTTTCATGCCTGGTCAGGCTGACATCACAGTGCGGACATTTAAGTGCCTCACCACAGTTTCTGCATGAAACGAAGCTGTTATATCCTCTTTTATTGATAAATAACATTACCTGCTGCCTGCGGGCAAGCCGATCCGCGATATCATCTGCAAGCTCCCTGCTTATGATAGATCGGTTTCCTGCTTTTAATTCCTTTCTCAGGTCAACGATCGATGTCTTTGCGAGCTGTCCGCTTCCCGCACGTTCATGCAGTTCAAGCAAACGATATGTCCCGTTAAGTGCCCTGTGATAACTCTCAACGGACGGAGTTGCCGAACCGAGAAGCACGCTTGCATGTTCGAGCTCTGCACGTTTTACTGCAGTCTCCCTCGCATGATATTTGGGTGGGTAATCACTCTTATAACTTGTCTCATGTTCTTCATCTATAATAATGATCCCCAGATTCTGAAATGGGGCAAATAATGCAGAACGCGGGCCTATCACGACATCTACATCTCCATTTTTCGCGCGCATAAACTGATCATATTTTTCTCCGTCACTTAGCCTGGAATTAATGATAGTCACCCGGTCACCAAAATAATTTCTAAAATAGCGGACTGTCTGATAGGTAAGGGCAATTTCCGGAATCAGTATGATCGCCTGTTTTCCCATCTCAATTGTCTTTTTTACAATTTTAACATAGACTTCCGTTTTCCCACTTCCGGTAATTCCATGTAGCAGATATGTTTTCTGTCTTCCCTGTTCCATATCACCAGTCACTTCATCTACAACTGCCTGCTGTTCATTATTTAAAGTGATCTGAAAATTCTCTTTATAATCATAAACACCTGCTGTCCGATACCGTTCTTTACTGATTACAGTAATTACACCGTCCTGCTGCATCGTTTTAAGTGTAGCCGGTGATATATTCCATTTCTGCTTCACGACATCCATCGAAAGATATCGTTCCGGCGTTTCTTCTAACGCCTGTAACAGACGCAGTTTTGCCTGTGCATGTTTTCTATGATATTGCTCCCTGATATCTGCCAGATGCTCTGTATCCATATTCTCCGCAAGCACCACGACCTGATCTACTAATTGTCGAATTGTTTTTTTTACCGGCATTACCGTACGGATCGCATTGATCATTGTAGATCCATAATTCTCACGAATCCATGCCGCAAGCGCAAGCAACCGCCCTTCCACAGGCACGGAACGATCACAGAGTTCTGAAATCTCCTTAATCCGATCCGGCTGATACTCTGTCTGATCTGAAAATCCGATCACATATCCGGTTCGAAGATGATTTCCCCTGCCAAATGGGATCTTAACCATACTGCCAAGCCGGATATCTTCCCTCAGGCCATCCGGTATTCTGTATTGAAATGGACGATCAATAGCTTCATGCGAAATATCGATTATTATATCCGCATATCTTGGTAACATCTTCTTCCTCCAGTACCTCTCTGATCAGGTCTCTCTCATCCATATGATGCTTTACGCCCTTGATCTCCTGATAGTCTTCATGTCCTTTCCCGGCAAGCACGATCACATCTCCCGGTTCAGCATTCATGATCGCATACCGGATTGCTTCCTTCCGGTCAATAATCTCTACATACTTTCCTGTAGTTTTATTGATTCCTGTCTTTATATCATTAATGATATCCTGTGGTTCTTCAAATCTTGGGTTATCGGAAGTAATGATCGTAAGATCTGCCATATTACCAGACACTTCACCCATCTCATATCTTCTCTCTTTTGAACGGTTACCACCGCAGCCAAACAGACTGACCAGTCTTTTCGGCTTATACTCTCTTAATGTCTCCAGAATGCTCATCAGGCTTACTGCATTATGGGCGTAGTCGATCATGATCGTAAATTTGTCCGATATCGGGATCAGTTCTACCCTTCCCTTTACCTTGATCGTTTTCAGGATCTCTTGTATCTTGTCAAATGGAACACCCATCAGATCTGCAACTGCAATAGCTGCCAGGGAATTATAGATACTGAAATTACCCGGAAGATTGACCAGCACATCTCCATCTAACTTTCCTGACAAATGATAACCGATACCGAGATGACCATCTTTATTATACAGATTATGGTTATTTGCCTTATAATCATAATCGCCATTAATTCCATATGTTACAATCTTACAGGTTGCATGTTCTGTCATTGTATCTACATGTGGATCATCTGCATTAAAAATGCCAATTTTACACATTGTGAATAATTTGCTTTTCCACATCGCATATTCTTCAAATGTCTTATGTTCATTTGGTCCGATATGATCTCTGGAAAGATTTGAAAAGATTCCATAATCAAAATCAACCCCGGCCACACGGTCAAGCATCAGCCCCTGTGAAGACACCTCCATAACAACACTGTCTAATCCGTTGTCAACCATATCCTTTAATTTCTTATGCACGATCATGGATTCCGGTGTTGTATTATTTGCTGCCGTAACATTATTGCCGTCAATAATCTCTATCGTTCCGATCAGACCGGTCTTATGTCCTGCACTCATTAGCATCTCGCGAATCATATATGTCGTTGTTGTCTTACCCTTTGTTCCTGTGATACCGATCACTGTCAGCTTGGATGAGGGATTTCCGTAGAAATTGCTGCTGACGATTCCCATTGCATATCTCGTACTGTCTACCTTTACGATCAGTACTCCCGGAACCGGCTCTACATCCTTCTGAACGACCAGGCAGACTGCTCCCTTATCAATTACATTCTTTACATAAGCATGTCCATCAAAGTTTGCCCCGACAATACAGAAGAACAGCCCCTGTTCCCCTACTTTTCTGGAATCATTATAAATCTCTTTTATCTCAACATCTTCGTCTCCGCAGATTACTGAATACTGTAATCCTTTTAACAATTCTCTTGCTTTCATATGCCGCTCTCCTTTTTATAAAAGAAAAAGGCTGCGCAAAACTGCAACAACCTCTTTTTTCTGATTAGTTCTCTTCTTCGTCATCGCCAACAATCTTTACTTTGCCGCTGTAAAGCTCATCAACTGCTATTGATAAAGGCTTATTGCTTGCTGTATTTACAAGTGGCTCCTGTCCTGCGATTATCTCTCTTGCACGCTTAGCGGTTGCAAGCACGATAGAATATCTACTCTGAACTACCGGATGTTCTCCCGGTTCAACCTCTGAATTAACAACTGCCATTAAGTCTGTGTATGATGGATGTAACATAATATTATATCCCCTTTCTGAATTTATTTTTCTTACCAGATGCCTTTCAGGTCATCCCTTATTTCTTTTATATATGCCTTATTATTCGATGTTCTGCATGCATATCCTACAATTACTGAATTCACCGTCTGTATGCACTCCTCCAGATCATCATTGATAACAATGTAGTCATATTTATCCATGTCTGCTGATTCTTCTGTTGCCTTCTTTAAACGCTTCAGTATCACATCTTCTGCTTCTGTACCTCTTCCACGCAATCTGTCGCGCAGACTGTCTATGCTTGGCGCGCTGATAAAAATCAGCAATGCATCCGGGTACTGTTCTTTAATCTTCATAGCACCCATAACTTCTATCTCAAGAATAATGTTCTTACCCTGATCCAGACTTTCTTCTACAAACTTTCTCGGTGTTCCATAATAATTCTCAACATACTGTGTCCACTCGATAAATCCACCGTAATCGATCAGATTTTCAAACTCACTCTTGTCCATAAAGAAATATTCTCTTCCATGTTCTTCACCGGCACGTGGACTTCTTGTTGTTGCTGATATAGATAATTCATATCCGTAATCAGATACCAGTCTTTTTACGACCGTTCCTTTTCCAACTCCCGAAAAACCCGAAATTACAATTAACGAACCTCTGTTTCCCATCTTTTTTACTCCAAATTCTGTATCTGTTCTCTGACTTTTTCGATATCTGTTTTTAATTCGATCGCCCGGTTCGATACATCAAGAGAATTCGCCTTGGAAAGGATCGTATTCGCCTCTCTGTTCATCTCCTGTGCAATAAAATCGAGCTTTCTTCCGACACTTCCGCCTGCCTCCAGTATCTTTCTGGTGCTGTCAATGTGGCTCTTTAATCGAACCGTTTCCTCATCTACACATATCTTGTCCGCATATATAACTACCTCAGTCGCAATACGATTCTCATCAATAACTGAACTGTCAACCAGTTCTGAAATCTTATCGATCAGCTTCTGTCTGTATGCTGTTATTAGCTCCGGAGAAACTTCTTCGATATAATCAACTGCAGCCGTCATATTATCAAGCTTCTCCAACAGATTAACCTTCAGGTTCTCACCTTCCACCATTCTTGACTTCACAAACTTATCAGCCGCCTCGTCAAGTGCACCCTGTATCAGGCTCCATAACTCATCTTCATCTACTGTCTGCTCTTCCAGAACAAAAATCTCCGGAAGTCTGCATATAACCGATGGACTGATATCATTTGTAAGATTGAAATCTGCTGCCATCTGATTCATATAGCCAACATATTCCTCTGCCAGCTCCTTATTATATTTTACTGAGACATTTGTCTCGGTCAGATCTTCATAAGTGATAAAGACATCTACCTTACCACGTTCTATATACTTCTTTAAATATGCTCTTATAGTTGTTTCAAAAAAACTCAATTTCTTTGGTGTTTTTACATTGATCTCGCAAAACCTGTGATTAACAGCCTTAATCTCCACAACTATCTTACGGGCTCCGGAAACAACTTCGCTTCTTCCAAAGCCTGTCATACTCTTAATCATAAAATCACATTCTCCTTAAAACAATGGATACTATATTATACTTCAACCACTATAAAAAATCAAATATTTTATCTGATTACCTCTTCTATTCCGTGTATCGTCGGCTCGGCTATCATAGAATAGTTTGTATGATAAATTACAAATCCGGGTTTTGCCCCTGCCGGTTTTTTCAGATTCATCCTTTTTGTATAGTCGATCTCCACCTTTGGATTTTCTCTGCCGGAGGAATAATATGCCGCAAGCCTTGCCGCCTCTTCATAAGTCTGGTCCGGAAGTTCTTCCGCTCCCTCCATCCGTACGATCACATGTGATCCGGGCATCTTCTTGGCATGGAACCACATATCTCCACCATTTGCAAACTTAAAGGTCAGTTCATCATTCTGCAGATTGTTCTTTCCGACATACATATGAAAGCCGTCAGACGAAATGTAATGATACGGTTTACTCTTATTCGTATGCTTGTCCCCCTTTTTTCCGTATCTGCCTTTGATATATCCGCTTATCATAAGCTCCTCTTTCACTTGTGCCAATGCATTCTCATCCAGAGTCATATCGATAAATGCCTGAACCGACTGAAGATATTCCAGCTCATGTCCCGTCTCAACAATCAGCTTTTCTAATGCTTCATACGTCCTCTTCTGTTTATTGTACTTTGCAAAATATCGTTTGGCATTTTCAAGCACCGATATCGTTGGATCGAGTGGAATCTCAATTTCTTCATTCGTATAATAATTCAGTGCATGGAAGCTCTTTGCTCCCTGCGCCACTCCATATCCATAGGTATTGATCAGCTCACCATATACCTTATATTTCTCTCGGTCTTCGGTATCCTTCATCTGCTTTAACTGCAGATCATATTTCTTGCTGGTTCTTTCGATCGCAGTTGAGATGATCTTCCGCAGGTCTGCCGACTTCTGCCGGATCCTTGTTACCTTGCTCTTCTTAAAGTAATACTCATCTAAAACCTTTGAAATTTCATCCTTATCTTCTGCCTGATAGTCCTGATACATACTGAGTCTTACCGATGAAAATTCAACCGGAACATACCCGTCATATACAATATTCGGCACATAGTTTTCTGTATTAATATCGGAAAACAGTTTCTCAAATTCCTGATACAGCTTCTCTTTCTGAACATCCGTTAACGCTGCTGTTGACTGTCCGCCATCAATCCCCGCGCGATAACAAAGCTCATTTGCGATCAGCGGTGAAATACCTGTAACAGAGGAATAAATTGCCTTTGTGACAGTTACCGGTTTTGTATATACCGTAGATATAAAATAATCCCGGTCTGCATCATATGGGGGACGCTTATCACCGGACGGCGGATATACATACGCTTTACCCGGAAGTACCTCTCTTACCGAGCTTACCAGATGGGATATATGTTTGATACTGTCAATGATCATTCCATCCGCATCCGTGAAGATAATATTACTGTGCTTACCCATGATCTCTATGATAAGTTTCTTTCTGCACAGATCTCCCATCTCATCAAGATGCTCGATCGTGAATTCCACGATACGTTCAAAACCCGGCTGGCAGACATCTACGATTCTGCCATTTCCGATATGCTTACGAAGCAGCATACAGAAATTCGGAGCTGTCATCGGATTCTCCTTCGGCACCTGCAGCAGATAGATCAGAGGTAGACTTGCATCTGCAGATAACAGTAAGCGGTAATTCTCCCTGTTGTTTTTTATAATAATATTCAGTTCATCATTTTCCGGCTGATAGATCTTATAGATCCTTCCATCCACTAATTTCTTTTTCAGATCACTTACAACATTTGATATTACAACTCCGTCAAAAGCCATATGAAACCACCTTTCCTGCGCAGATCCGCATATTTTCATATTCACGCAGCTTGTCTCTCCGTTCTGCGGTAAAAAGGCAGAAAATGTATCGCAACATCTTCTGCCTGATTTTTCATTTATGAAAAATAAGTTTGTTCGTTCATTTTATAATGAATTATACAGATCATTATAGATCTTTGCTGAATTATACCATGAGTAATCCATTCTCATGCCACGCTCCTGAATACCATACCATGCGTCTTTATTATTATAATAAACTTCCTTTGCATAGTTGATCGCATCAAGCAACTCATATGCATTGTAATTTGCAAATGAGAAACCTGTTCCTGTATTCTCAAACTGATTGTATGGTTCTACCGTGTCCTTAAGTCCTCCTGTCTCTCTTACGATCGGAACTGTTCCATAACGAAGTGCCATTAACTGGGTCAGACCACATGGCTCAAATCTGGATGGAACAAGCATAACATCACAGCCAGCATACATCTTATGAGATCTTTCATCCGAATAATAAATATTCGCTGAAACCTTTGCCGGATGAATGCCCTGATAATAACGGAACATATCTTCATATCTGCTATCTCCGGTTCCGAGAACGATAAATTGGACACCATCGCAACAAATATCATTCATAATGCGATCAACCAGATCCAGTCCCTTCTGGTCTGTCAGTCTGGATATGATACCGATCACAAACTGCTTATCATCCTGTGGAAGTCCACATTCCTTCTGAAGTTCAACCTTATTGATCTTTTTCAGTTCACGGAAGTTATCTACACTGTAATTCTTATATACCTGTGGATCTGTTGCCGGATTCCATACATCATAATCAATTCCGTTTACAATTCCCCAGAGTGACTGCCATCTTGCACTCAGAAGTCCATCCAAGCCTTCACCGTAATATGGTGTCTGAATCTCTCTGGCATATGTGTTACTTACTGTTGTGATCTTGTCTGCATATACAAGACCGCCCTTTAACATACTTGCATCTTTTCTGACTTCCAGCTTATCCGGTGTAAATACATAATCCGGAAGACCGGAATCCGCCTTGATCGTATCGATATCCCATTTACCCTGAAACTGTAAATTATGGATCGTCATAACCGACTTCATTCCACTGAAAAACGGATTTCCGGCAAATAATGTTTTCAAATATACCGGAACCAGACCCGCCTGCCAGTCATGGCAGTGCAGGATATCCGGCTGAAATCCAACTGCCGGCAGGATACATAACGCTGCCTTTGAAAAGAAGCTGAACTTTTCAATATCCCACTTTACATCTCCATATGGAGTGAAGCCATTGAAATAATATTCATTGTCAATGAAATATACTTTTACTCCTTCGTACTCCAGATACATAACCCCAACATAATCATTCTTGTATCCAATATCCATATAGAAATGAGTCAGGTACTGCATCTTTTCTCTGTATTTATTTGGAATACAAAGATAGTTTGGCATAATAACCCGAACATCATATTCATTTCTGTCAAATATTTTTGGAAGTGTTCCTACAACATCCGCCAGACCACCCGTTTTGATAAATGGCACACACTCTGAAGCAATATAAGCAACTTTCTTCATCTTCTCTAATTTCCTCCCATGGAATAACTCCAAAATAATATTAATTTTATCATATTTATACATATAATTCAATGAATAAAGCACCTGCATTTTATTGCTTTATAAAAATTTGGATGTAGACTTTTTGTTATTTTTCCATTATCATGGAATTATCCGGTCAATATGATTTTAAATGATAACAACATATCATAAAGTTACCGGTAATTTTATTTGATAAGGAGATCAAACATGTCAAAACAGAATGATGAAGAATTAGATGATATCGAAATGATGTCCCTTGAACTTGATGACGGAACAAAGCTCGAATGTGAGATTGTTGCAACCTTCGATGTTGAAGATACCTCTTATATTGCTTTGCTTCCTATAGAAGCACCGGAAGGCTACGATGATGACGAAGTCCTTGTATACCGCTATATCGAGCTTCCAAATGACGAGTTCACCTTAGAACCGATCGAAGACGAAGAAGAATTTGATATTGTCGCAGATGCTTTTGATGAAATCTTAGACGAAATGGAATTCAATTCCATGTCTGAAGATGATTAGTCATCTTCAGACATGGTAACCAGATTATTTTTAATCGTATATTCAATACTTAATGTTTTTGTGATCTGGTCTTTCTCAAAATAAACACAAATTTTTTTATCATCCACAAATGTTATGACACCTCTGCCATATCGTTTGTGGATGATTTTATTTCCAATCTGCAGCATATCATGATCAACTACCATCTCTGTGACAAAACGCGATATCCGGGCTGTCTTTCCATAAACCACCTTAGGTACATAGATATATAATCCGTACCGTGCTCTGGTAACTGCAACATAGAACATCCTACGCTCTTCTTCTAATTCAGCATCCGCAACCGACTTCTTATGAGGGGTCATCCCCTCTACCGCATTCATGATAAATACCTGATCAAATTCCAGACCTTTTGCCCCATGCATCGTAGCAAGTACAACTGCATCCCTGGTGTGATCCGTCGTTTTCATCTGTTCCTTAAGCTTTATCCTGTATTCATTTAAAAAATTAAACCATTCAATAAAAGAATCCGCATCCCGTGCCATTTCCTGAAATTCATCCGCAATATCCATATACTCCTGCGGATTAATCCCTCTGTATGAGGCATATTCCTTCAAATACTCGTCATACCCAACTGCTTTTCTGATATAATTAACCGCTGCATATGGCTTTAATTCTGCGATTCTTCTGAGATCTGCTTCCAGTGTTACCATATTCTGTACCAGCCTGTTATTATCCCTATAGAATTCTTTCATCCGTTCCGTATCAACCGGATCAGTCTCCAGACTTTCCCGGCTTACGTATCGATTCGGACGATTTATAATTCGTAAAAACAAAGCTCGTTCCCTGTTTCCAAGTGCTGCCTTTATATAATCAAGAATATTCACAACTACGAAATGTGACATCAGATCAGGTATACTATCCTTCACACGAAAAGGGATATTACTCTGCATCAGCTTCATTGCAAGTCCTGATGGTTCAGAATTTGTCCTGTAAAGTACAGCAATATTCGAATACGGGATTCCGTTTTGATTCATCTTCCGAATTTTCTGTACAATCCCGTCTGTTTCCTGTCTCATTCCATCCACTTCGATCACATGAACCCGTTCACACTGACTTTTTTCAAATGCCGAATGAATTGCCTTTTTATATCTTTCCTTATTATTCTTTATAATACGACAAGCAGATTCTACAATGGCACTGCTGCATCTGTAATTTGTATTCAGATATACCAGCCTTGTTCCCGGAAATTCATTTGGAAATCCAAGCATAAGCTTTGTATCCGCTCCACGGAACCCATAGACTGACTGATCATCATCCCCTACAGCAAATATATTCTGTTTCTTTCCAAGCAGAAGTTTTACGGTTTGGTACTGTATCCAATTGATATCCTGAAACTCATCGATCAGAATATATTGAAATCTCTGTTGCCACATTTTCCGAATATCCGATCTGTCACGAAGCAATTCATATGTAAATACAAGCATATCATCAAAATCGATTTTATTGTTTGCACGCAGGATCTCATCATATTCCCGGTAAGTGATTTGAAAATCATCTGCCTTCATATTCACTGAATGGTACTGTTCCACCGGTTTCATCTCACTTTTTACCAAGCCGATCTCTGCTATCACATTCTTTGCAAAATCATCCTGTCCGTTATATTCCATATTATGCTTTTCAATGATTCCATTTATGATCTGATACTTCTCTGATTCGAGTATAATATTGCTACTATTATATCCGTAAGCATGACGTAGGATCATGAAAAACACAGAATGAAATGTTCCAAATGTAACTCCATCGGAATAACCACTTATTTTCTCAAATCGTGTCCTCATTTCATTTGCTGCAGCTTTTGTAAATGTTATCACCAGAATCTGATTCCCGTTTATACCTGTCTGCTCCAGCATATATTTCACACGATACGTAATTACGGTTGTTTTGCCGCTTCCGGGTCCCGCCAGGACCAGCATAGGTCCATCTTCATACCGGATCGCATCTGTTTGTTCTTTGCTGAATTGCTGTTTCTTTTCCAATTGTTTCTTCCCTTCAACTGAAAAGAGAACAGGACGGATACCACCATCTGTCTGTTCTCTTTGTCTTTCCCTGTTATTGAATTCTGCTATAGTTACCCTGTAACTGATTATCTACCGCAGCACTTCTTATACTTCTTACCGCTACCACATGGACATGGATCATTTCTTCCAACCTTTGGAGGTTTTACAAGTGTTCTGGATGTCTTCTCTTTTTTATAAAGCTCGTCTCGCTTTTCTTTTGTAAAGATCTTATCCCATGCAGGTAATGTATATAACCATTCTGCATTACACCCAACCATATTCATATACAGTTTCTCATAATCAATACCCAGTGTTACTTCTGAATCCTCTGTTACATCATCCAGATTGTTAGATGTGATCAAACTGTCATCAATTCCATCCAGGAAACCGATCATTGTCTGAATGCTGACATTATACTTCTCTGCAAGTTCTTTCACAGTTCCTTTCACAGGATCTGCCTTTGGTGTTGCAAGAATTGTTTCATAGATTCCTTTTTCAGCCTGAAAATAATCAAACCAGAATTGCTTTCCTTCCGGTGTTCTGTCATCAAAACCATACGCATATTCGCGCCACTGTGATAATAAACTCATGTTACATACCTCGTTTCAATTTTTAAAACTTTATAGAGTATATCAGATTATACCTTATTTTTCAACATTATTCTTTTTTGTTTCGACGTCTGACCCGGTCTGATTCGCAAGTTCTTTTCCTTTTGCTGTAAGCAGCCTTGTGACCAGACTGATTCCATAAAATAGTACCGGTACCAGAATACACAGAAACAATGCTGCCGAAAAATATTCACTTCCTGTTATCCCAAGGATAAACGCCCAAACAACCAGTCCTAAGATCACTAGGATCATAAGAAAAGCTGCTATCCGCTTTATTATCTCCATTAAAGTCCTTCCTTTATCTTCTTAAAATATTGTTTTATATTCTGCTCATATCCGTTATCCGACGGCTCATAAAACTGCCTGTCCGCAATCTCATCCGGCAGATACTGCTGTTTTACATAATGATTGGGATAATCATGTGCATATTTATAACCTGTATGTCCAAGCTTCTTCGCTCCGCCATAATGTGCATCTCGAAGATAGACCGGAACCTGCCCCGACTGTTCATGTTCTACGACATCCTTCGCAGAAAAGATCGCATTCACAATAGCATTGCTCTTTGGAGCACACGCCACATATATAGCTGCATGTGCCAGTATGATCTGTGCCTCCGGCATACCAACCCGTTCCACTGCCTGCGCACATGCCGTTGCAACACAGATTGCATTCGGATCTGCATTTCCAACATCCTCACAGGCACAAATCATAATTCTCCTGGCAATAAACGTGATACTCTCACCACCGTAAAGCATCTTAGCCAGATAGAAAACAGCTGCATCCGGATCTGATCCACGCATGCTTTTTATAAATGCTGATATAATGTCATAATGATTATCTCCGTCTTTATCATACCGAAGTGCCCGCCGCTGAATACATTCCTCTGCTACTGCCAGAGTTATATGAATCCTGCCGTCCGCTGCCGGCTCTGAAGAAAGCACGCCAAGTTCCACTGCATTTAATGCACTTCTGGCGTCTCCCTCCGACATATCACTTAAGAACTCTACCGCATCATCATCTATACATACATTAAAGGCTCCCATGCCCTTCTGGTCATAAACAGCCTTTAAGATAATGTCTTTAATGTTCTCTTTTGATAACGGCTTTAGCTCGAATATATTCGACCTCGAAATCAAAGCTCCATTCACTTCAAAATATGGATTCTCCGTCGTGGCACCGATCAATATGATCGTTCCATCTTCAACAAACGGCAACAGATAATCCTGCTGCGATTTATTAAACCTGTGAATCTCATCGATAAACAGAATCGTACGCCTGCCATACATAGCTTTCGTATTCTTTGCTTCCTCGATGATCTGCTCCATATCCTTTTTACCGGAAGTTGTCGCATTGATCTGTTTGAAATCCGCTTTTGTCGTATGCGCGATCACCATAGCAAGTGTTGTCTTTCCTGTCCCCGGAGGTCCATAAAAGATCAATGAGCCCAACTTATCCGCCTTGATCGCACGATATAACAATTTATTCTTACCTATGATATGTTCCTGTCCAATTACTTCGTCCAGATTTTCCGGGCGCATTCTCTTTGCCAGTGGAGAATCATCATCCTTCTGATTCTCTCTCATATAATCAAACAAATCCATCTATCTGTCCTAAATTACATCCAATTTCTTAAGAATATCATTCAACTTCATAATATCAATCGGCTTACAGATGTATTCATCATAATCATCACTTGCCTGATTGCTGTCAAAACTTGTTTCATCCAAAGCACTGGTCATTATTACCTTGGAACGTAGCATTCTGGATACCCCGTGCTTTCTCTCAGCATTTCGAATCGATGCAAGTACTTTATAACCATCAATCTTTGGCATCATAATATCCAGACATACAAGTTCGAAGTTTTCGCCTTTTTCCAGGTGTTTTACAAACTCATCCACAGCTGCAATTCCATCCGGTGTAATAACAACCTCTCCGAATTTGCTTAAATATTTTGATAAAAACTTTGCATTTGCAACATCGTCCTCAGCAATTAAAATTCTCATGACAAACTTCCTCCTATACTAGAATTTCAGCATCTTTTCAATCTGGTTCAACATTTCCTTCACTTCCACACGAAATGTCTTCTTCGAATACTTTGTTCTTCGCTCCAGTAAGCCTTCAGTAAATATACCATTAAACATCAATGTCAGTTCTCTCGGGGTAAATACAGCCCGAATCTCTCTCTCTGCTATAGCATCTTCAAAAAGCTTACAGACAAATTCGTTTCTTTTCAGTATACATTCTGAGATAATCTCCCGTGTCTCACTTAAATGTAATAATTCCTCATAATGCAACATGATTGCTCCCATACCGATATAATTATCATAGTATGTAGCATATGTATCTGCATAAAACCTTAACTTATCCATATTTGAGCCACTCTGCTTTACTACCGTCATCTGAATATTTTTATCAAATACAGCATACTGCAGAACTACTTCTGTAAGTACTTCATCTATGCCCCCGAAATACTTATAAATTAGGGTTTCGGATATATTTTCTTTACGAGCCAGATTTTTCGTTGTCAGAGCGTTCAACCCTAGATCGCCGATCAATTCGACTGCCGATGCAACAATTTTATCTCTCCTTGATACATAATTTTCAGCCACACCGTTCTCCTCTCAACACATAAATTTACACCCAATACACCTTTTAATTCTATGTCATGCTCTTTCTTTTGTCAATACAGAGAATCATCCGTCCGTGCTGTTAGTTCTTTTGTTATTTATTTTTCAATGTACCTTTATACTTTGAGATCTATACCGGAACTGTTTCCTGTTCCGACCGGATCATCATTAGCCTTTTCGCCTTTCTACTGTACCGATATGCATTATAGGATAATATATCCGACTGGCTGATCACTTTGTCGTTTGCCTCCTGAACAATCTCGGTCAGCAACTCAGGATCATCTACTATAGACACCCCTGCAAATATCGTTTCATGAATACTGGATGGCAATACATATATATCCTCCCCAACCAGATCTGCACAATCCGCAAGCAGACCTTCATATAAAAGCGCCGCTGCTCCGTTGATCCCAAACGAATTAGACAGCACATAGAGTTTATCATCGTCCTGCGGGAAATCTTCTAATAAGGAATCCGGCACGTTTGCATGAACCTTCAGATAACGAGTAATCTTATCCATTACAGGAGGGAAAAGTCGTGGCGTATTCTTTGCTGCCAACTGATACAACAATTTCGTATCTACCCCCCATCGTTTCATATCATCCTCGGATACTACCGATGACGCAATCCCATTTTGACCGATATGGAAAACACAACGGAATACAATCGCCAGATCATAGAATGGCAGATATGGGACATTCTGCAGCATTTCTTCATTCATAGAATGGTTTATCAAGGTATAAAAGATTCTCTCACTTACCCAGTCAAAATCCAAATAATTTTTCACCTCTTCCCCGACCGGATTCTCCTTGCATCTTCCCTGATAGATTCGTTTGATCTTCAGTACAATGTTGTCAATCTCCTTTTTATCCACATCTTCTCTGTAAAAATCATTGATATAAATCGTAGGTGCCACCATCGTATGTGCCTGTCTTATATTAATTCCCGTCAGCATAATTCCATTATTCTTTACTATTTTATTCACGGTTATGTCCATATCATTCATCTCAAATACCTGAACCAACCCTGTTTTTATAGTTTCTGTAAATTCCTCAAAATTCATTTTATCTCTCCTTCGTAACTTATATTGAAACGTTTCGAAAATTGATAAAATCCGGATTTTTGTCTGAAATATTTCTGACTCCCATAATAAAAAGAGATTAGATTAAAGTCAACATTTTGCGTGTGCTATTTTGAGTCATTTGTGCTATATTAACACATACATATACGCAACGTGCATAACTGCGCGAAAAAAAATAAGCCAAAATCAAATCTGTTTTCTGATATTTTTATGAAAAACAAATCTTTCTTTTGGCTTATTTATTAGCTTTATACTATAATTGCTTTTAATTTTCAGTCATTGTAAATTTTAATTCTGCTTTGTCTCTACATATCCCTTTAAGAATGCAACAAATGCGTCCATCTCTGCGTCAGTTCCAATCGAGATTCTCAGATAATTGTCAATCCTTGGCTTATCAAAATAACGCACATAGATATTATTCTCTTTTGCCGCAGCAAAAATCTCCTTTGCAGGAATACTCTCATGTGTTGCAAATACAAAGTTTGCAGATGATGGCAGACAGGTAAATCCAAGCTCTGCGATCTCTTTCACAAATCTTTCTCTGGTTGCAATGATCTGTCCAACCTTCTCCCTGAAATATGCATCATCATGAATGGATTCTACACCGAGCACCAGAGACGGGCGGTTCATCGTATATGAATTATAGGAGTATTTCACATCATTTAAGGCTTTGATCAGTTCAGAGTTGCTGATCGCATAACCGATTCGAAGTCCCGCCATGGAACGTGATTTTGAAAAGGTTCTGACTACCACAAGATTGTCGTATTTGTCGATCAGCGGAAGTGCTGTTTCTCCTCCAAAATCAATATATGCCTCATCTACGATCACGATCACGTCCGGATTGTTCTTTATGATCTCCTCTACATGATCCAACGATTCGTAGATACCGGTCGGTGCGTTTGGATTCGGGAATACGATTCCACCGTTTTCGCCCTTATAATCATCTATCTTCAGACGGAAGTTCTCATCAAGTGGCATCTGCTTATATGGAATCCGGAACAGTTCTGCCCATACATCATAAAAAGAATATGTGATATCCGGAAACAGAATCGGTTTATCCGAATTAAAGAAGGTCAAAAATGACATTGCAAGTACATCATCGGAACCTACACCTACAAATACCTGTGATGCATCCACACCATGATACTCCGCCAGTGCGTCCACCAGTACGCTTGCCGTCGGATCCGGATATAACCGTAACAGATCCTCATTATCCTGAACCGCTTTTACTCTTGGAGACGGTCCATACGGATTCTCATTTGTATTTAATTTGATCACATTTGTATTCTTTGGCTGCTCACCAGGTACATATGGCTCAACCTGACGAATATTATCTCTCCATGATGCCATGATTTATCCTCCATGTTATCTCTGCTAATCAGCAGGTTATCGTTTTCAGTTGTCTATTCTATCATTTTGTAGGATGAGATACAAGATAGGAATCATCTGACACTTATTTATAAAAGGACTCTACGATTGCATCCACAACTTCTTCTTTGGACTTTTTACCATACAGATAATAGTCAGCATTCGTTTTAAAGGAATCGTAGATATTTTCCTTCTCAAATATCGGCGGCAAAATTTCCAACCGATCTGTATTCTGTTCTCTCTTATCATCAGCAAGCTTCTCATAACCAACAAGCTTACCTTCTTCATCCAGAACATTTCTGGCTGCAGCTCACTCATATCGTCAGATGCGGTAAGGGCATCACTGAGTTCCCTGCTGTAAAATTCTGCGATCAGGATTGCATTTTTATTTAACCGTTTCAGATAATAAAGCCGGTCATAACATTTACTATAGTCAAAAAACACCCGGATCCTGTTTTTGAATTATTGATATTATTATCAAGATAAGCGAATAATCCTCCATTTGGAAATAACTGTATCGTTGTATTCGATATCCAGCCAATCGTAGAATCATCTGCATACACGATTCCAAAGTCAGAGAAATTCTCCAGAATACCCAAATCATCCAGTCGGTTCTTGATCGTCTTCTCGGTCTGAAGCTTTTCAAATGTATCGAGAGCCGGCGCCGTTGAATCGAACTCATAATATAGCTCATCAGAGAATAACAATGCCGCCGTATCTTCTATCTTTCCAAGATAGCTATTCACATTATTAATCTGCTGCCTATTTCCTTGTGCAACCAGGTTAACAACCTTATTCTGCATCTCGTTTCAAGATTTTCTTGTTATTATAAATGAAACAACCCCTACTGTTATCGTGATCACAATAAAAAACAGCAGTATTGTCTTTGCCTTAATTTCTCGTATCTGAATTTCTGTTTTTGTATTTTCTGAAAATGCCATTTTCCGCTCCATATTCAAACTGACATACTACAACCTTCGTTCTATGCCGGGAATAGGTACATTCTATATCTGTACTGCCCGGATAGAAATATTATACTCAATTTTTCAGATATGGCGTATAAATCCTTTTATAACAGAATGTGTTTTTTCCAAATTCCGGCTTTGTAAAATAAAAATGATATTATAGCTCCAACGGCTGTCGCGATCGGTATAGATATCGCAATTCCTCTTACACCAAGTTCACAAAGAAATGCCAGAACATATGCTAACGGAATACGAACGATAAATGCAGATATCATATTTGTAACCAGCGTAATCCATCCATTTCCAGTTGCGGTTGAAACCGTATTAAATGACATGATAAATGGAAGTCCCACATATTCAAACGAAAAAGCAAAGATATACGGCATACCATAGACTAGGACATCTTCTTTTACGCCAAACAGATGAAATATCTGCTCCGGGAATATATGCATCAACGTAAACACGACCAAAGACACACCAATACAGAGAACCAGACAACAGTGCATAGTCTTTGATGATCGTTTCACATCTTTCTTGCCCATATTCTGTGCGATCATGGCTGATGCAGCCGAGCTGATCGCTGCTTCCGGAAGAATTGCAAATCCATTAAAGTTATTTACTATTCCTGCTGCAGCCGATGCTGCTACACCACCCGCCCTGTTAATGAATGTAGTCAAGATCAAAAACGAAAAATTTGTACCAACCATTTGAATACTAAGCGGCAATCCGGTACGAAGCAGAGTGTGGAATTCCTCTTTTATAAAATGAAAAGAAGATGGTTTGAAATCAAACATAAAATCATGATGTTTTAAATATATTATACAAAATAACATCGAACAGCCCTGTGCAAATACAGTTGCAACAGCAGCACCACCGGCTCCTAAATGACATCCGGCAACCAGCACCAGATCCAAAATAATGTTGATCACACATGCAATCATAACAAAGATCATCGGTGTCCGGCTGTCACCAAGTCCACGCATAATTGCACTTAATGCATTATAACCATAAATAAATAATAGGCCCAAAGTGCAAATAAACAAATACTGTTCTGCCTGTGAAAATGCCTCTTCAGGTGTATCAAGTAATCGAAGTAATGGCTGTTTTAACATAAATAACAGTACCATAAATACTGCTGCCATAACTGTCAATGTTATGAATAATGTACTGATCGCTCCATTAATCTTATCCTTACGTTTTGATCCAAGATAATTTCCAAGCATCACAGTTCCTCCGCCTGACAGTCCCGCGGCAAGATTTGTCAGGATCACAAGCACCTGGCCTCCGATATTAGCTGCCGATATGGAATTTGTTCCGCCAAAATGTCCTAATATGATCAGATCGATCAGGCTGTATAAGGACTGGATCAAATTACTGATAAAAAACGGCACAGCAAACCATACAAGCTGCTTCCAGATATTTCCTTTTGTAAGATCATGTTCAAATGTACTCATGTCTACATTCACCTCTTTTGTAATTAAAATGGTATATATCCTTTATTAAAGTCATGTTTTTATTTCTAATTCATACGCTCTAACATACTTATATCACCAGACTGTATTGCCTGAATATTCTTTTTAATTCGTTCTTCTTCCCAGTCCCACCATCTGATTTCTTCAAGTTTCTGAATTGTTTCTTCATCAAATCGTTTACGGATTGGCTTTGCCGGCACTCCTCCAACTACCGTATATGAAGGCACATCTTTTGTTACCACTGCACGAGTGCCTATAATTGCGCCATCACCGATTGTTACACCAGACAAAATAACTGCTTCATATCCAATCCACACATCATTTCCAATTACAATATCACCCTTATTATCCCATGCATCGCATATATTCTTTGCATCCAACCCCCATTCTTCAAAGAAAATAGGAAACGGATACGTAGATAACGATTCCATTGCGTGATTTGCACTGGTAAATAAAAATTTTGCTCCACATGCAATAGAACAGAATTTTCCAATTTTTAGCTTATCCTTATTAACAGGATAATGATACAAAACATTATTTTTTTCAAAATCAATCGGATCATGTACAAAATCGTTGTACATTGTATAATCCCCTACCTCTATATCAGGGGTATTTATTACATTTTTCAGATAAACGATCTGTTTATCGAATGTCCTAGGGAAAATTTTATCTTTCATTTTCTTCCTCCTGTTGTCGAAAATATCTGTATAATTCTCGAAATCTCCATAACTGCAACCTTCAGCATCACACCACCGGACATTTTAGTTTGATATATTTTCCTGCATTTCCTGTAGAAAATGATCCATGTGATTTTCCAGAAGCCTTATCACCCGACTCTTGTCATCTACTCCATCATATATGCTGTAAAGCAAAAAAATAGGCCCATAAAAATCAAGTGCTGTCTGTCTGGCTTTTCTTGTATCCCCCAGCATATCCGAGAACAAAGCTTCTATATAAGTTAACGGTCCACCTGCAAGATAATTCTGATATAACTGTGCCATCTGCGGCTCCCTGTACTGTTCCAATGTCAGCATCTTACGGAAACAGGATGAAAACTCTTCCTCTGTCCAGTGAAGAAACTGCACCTTTGTAAACTGCTTAATTTTATCAAATGCTGTTTCTTTATACTCGGCCACAACCTTTTCCAGATCGCCCTCCGGCATTTCATACCGCTTTACTCTCTCCATATCCAGTTCATTCATTTTATCAATAATACTGTCCAATATCTCCTGCTTGCTTTTATAATGCTTATACAATGCAGCCTTGGTTACTCCAAGCTTTGAAGCAATATCATTCATGGATGTTCCCATATATCCGCTCTGTGCAAATAATTTTAAAGCTTCTTCCAGTATTTTGTTCTTTGTATTCTTTTCTTTAATCTCCACACTTGTCTCCTAAATCAGCCTCATCAATCGGTTACCTTTTGGCCACTTTATTATAGTTACCTATCGGTTACTTGTCAACAGCTATTATTTAAAAATAGAAAAGAACATCGTTAACTGCCTATCAAACTCTTCCACTTCCTGCTCGTCAACCAGATAGCCCTCCGGTGTTGCATATTCCCCTGTAATCCCATCCAGAAACCCTGGTATCAATTCTTTACACAAAAAAAATGATGCATCTTCCCCCTCCGGCAATCCGTGATAACGGATACCATACTCGCTTGCCTGTCTGAAACCACTCTTACCATAAAAATCAATATTTCCTTCATGATATTATATTTTACAAAATCATCCAATGACACCGTCTCATACTTTTCAGGCATTCTCTCTTTATCATCCTCCGGCATATCATGATCTGATGCCTGCTCACTATCCTGTTGCTTCATCCGCTCCACAATACAGTTAAAAATATCTTTTTTGCTCTTATAATGATGGTATAATCTCCCTTTGTCATACCAAGTTCTCCTGCTATCTGGCTGACTGAGACAGCGTCGTAACCATCCCTGGCGAAAAGATTAAGTGCCGCAATTAATATTTCTTCTTTTCTATTACTCATACTAATAACCTCCGGGCAAAAAATAAACGACCGTTTACACTTTTATTTTAGTAAACGTTCGTTTATTTGCCAAGGCTTCATTTTTTAACATTTAAGCAAAACCTGAAATGTTCTCATATCGACTTTATGCTGTGATTATAATTTTCTTTTGCCTCCCATTATTCCATATACATCCTCCTTCAGCCTAAATCCGCACGTTACGTGCTGTCAAAGGCTTTTATGATTTTTTTATTTCATAAAAGAGAATGGTTTTTTCGCGAACCATTTCCCATGCTACAAATTATTCGGTTATATCCCTCTTTGTATCTTCAATTAATTCATTCAGTTTTTTCATAGCTCTCTCAGATTTATTTCTAACCAAAAGATTTCTCAGTTCTTCTAAATCTCTTAACAATTTTCTGTTAAATGCTGTAAATATAATTGTATTATCTTCCACTTCTCTATGCATATCATTTGTCTCCTATTCAAATTATAATTTTACTTTTCCGTTTGTTGCGATCTTTCTGATGCTATTTCCAGATTAAATCTGCACGTTACGTACTGTCAAAAATTTTTTCTTATAAAAAAATTTGTATTTTTCGCGAATATAATAAGCTCTGAAAGATATTCATGGATTTAATGGATCTATCTCTCTTGCCAGAGTTATTTCATCGTCACAGTTTTACTGTTTTAAGCCGATTTTGGGACATAAAAAATACTATGCTAATACGGAGTGCTTTTAATACCACATATATTCTAGTGTTTCAGGATAATTATCATTCTCAATACATTTTTCAACAGCTTTTATAGCTTTATTAAAATATGTCTTCAAGTTAGCTTTGCTATCTCTTTGACAATATTTATGCTCAATAACTTCATGTTTTTTCTATATCATAAATAAATGTTCCAATATCCTGCCTACTATCTTCTGGAAAATACTCCGCTGATATTATATTATTGTCTTTTTTATTTTTCCCAAGGTTACCATAATATTCATTAACTCCCTTTTGATAACCGTATTTTCTGGTAGCAATAGAATGCGCCTCAATATGAATCATATTGTTATTCAACTTCATCTCATACAATTCATGCTCAATCAATACTCTGTCATGTTCTTTTATATCTTTTCTACTCATACGGCTTTGGTATTCCTGCAATCCAAATCCAATATTCTTGCGCTTATTATCAAGTTTAGCACTTGAATCCGCGTTTGTAACAGATTTTTATCTGCGTAAATGTTTCAACAAAAATTTGTGTTTCTCTATCACTACTATATCCATATGAACTGGTCTGATATTTTATCATGATCTCTATGAGATCCCCAATGTAACAAAAAAAGTTTATACCCACAGAACTTTAGATCAACTAATAGAAGAAATAGAACTGGTACAATAGTAGCAAAATCCCCGGAAGAAAAATTCCGGGGATAGTTATTCTTTATTTAGCTTTCAGACATCCACTCAACTAAACTCAATCTTCGGCATACACCTCGATTTCATTAAGTTGCTTTCGGTCTAGAACTTACCAGCCTTTGCAGCTTCCTCTACAGAAACAGCTACAGCAACTGTCATACCAACCATAGGGTTGTTACCAGCACCGATCAGACCCATCATTTCTACATGAGCAGGTACGGATGATGAACCAGCGAACTGAGCGTCACTGTGCATACGTCCAAGTGTATCTGTCATACCGTAGGAAGCAGGACCTGCTGCCATGTTATCTGGGTGAAGTGTACGACCTGTACCACCACCTGAAGCAACTGAGAAGTACTTCTTTCCTAACTCGTTACATTCCTTCTTGTAAGTACCAGCTACCGGATGCTGGAAACGAGTTGGGTTTGTTGAGTTACCGGTGATAGATACATCAACACCCTCTTTGTGCATGATAGCAACACCTTCTGGTACAGAGTTCGCACCATAGCAGTTAACCTTTGCACGAAGTCCTTCTGAGTAAGACTTTCTGAATACTTCTTTAACTGTGTTTGTATATGGATCATACTCAGTCTCAACAAATGTGAAACCGTTAATTCTTGAAATAATCTGAGCAGCATCCTTACCAAGACCGTTTAAGATAACACGAAGTGGCTCTTTACGAACTTTGTTAGCTTTCTCTGCGATACCGATCGCACCTTCTGCTGCTGCGAATGACTCATGTCCTGCTAAGAAACAGAAGCACTTTGTCTCTTCTTCCAGTAACATCTTACCAAGGTTACCATGTCCAAGACCAACCTTACGTGTATCAGCAACTGAACCTGGAATACAGAATGACTGAAGTCCTTCACCGATTGCTGCTGCAGCTTCTGAAGCCTTTCTGCAGTTCTTCTTGATTGCGATTGCTGCACCTACTGTGTATGCCCAGCATGCATTCTCAAAACAAATAGGCTGAATGCTCTTTACCTGATTGTATACGTCTAAACCAGCATCCTTTGTGATCTTCTCTGCCTCTTCGATTGAGGAGATACCGTAGCTGTTTAATACTTCATTGATCTGTTTGATTCTTCTTTCATATGATTCAAATAATGCCATTATATCGTTACCTCCTTCTATTATTTCTCAATCTCTTTGTCTGTACGTGGGTCGATGAGTTTAACTGCATCTGCAACACGTCCATACTGTCCACATGACTTCTCATAAGCTGTGTTAGGGTCATCACCCTTCTTAATGAAATCAGTCATCTTACCAAGGTTAACGAATTTATATCCAATGATCATACCCTCTTCATCAAGAGCGATAGCATTTACATATCCTTCAGCCATCTCAAGATATCTAGGACCCTTCTTTAATGTACCGTACATAGTACCAACCTGTGAACGAAGTCCCTTACCAAGATCTTCAAGTCCGGCACCAATAGCAAGTCCGTCCTCTGAAAATGCGCTCTGTGAACGACCATATACGATCTGTAAGAATAACTCTCTCATAGCTGTGTTGATAGCATCACAAACAAGGTCTGTGTTAAGAGCTTCCATAACTGTAAGTCCCGGAAGGATCTCTGCTGCCATAGCTGCTGAATGAGTCATACCTGAACATCCAACTGTCTCAACTAATGCTTCCTGAATAATTCCTTCCTTAACATTTAATGTCAGCTTGCAGGCACCCTGCTGTGGTGCACACCAGCCAATACCATGTGTAAAGCCTGAAATATCCTTTACTTCTTTTGCCTGTACCCATTTTGCTTCTTCTGGAATTGGAGCACATCCATGATGTACGCCCTGTCCAACTGGGCACATGTTTTCAACTTCCTGTGAATAAATCATTGTGAATCTCCTTTCGAAATATGAAAATCTGCTTAAAGCGGTTATGAATATCTATTCTTTTTTCGTAACCATCAGACATATTTTCTCATAAACCGTCAATTAAGTCTATACCAATTAATAAAAAATATCAATAAGTTTGTCTAAAAATTTGCCATGTTTTTAGATTCATATTATAATTATTTTGGTTTGCTTTTATCTTTTTAGATTTCGGTAAACCAATCCTACATTGTATAAAGAAAAGAGGAATACATATGCGTTTTATAGATCTACATGTCCATACAACTGCTTCGGATGGTTCTTTTACTCCATCTGAAGTATGCCAGATGGCTCTTGATAAGGGACTTGCCGCTCTGGCGATCACCGACCACGATACGGTTGATGGAGTCCCGGAAGCAATCCGGTTCATGGAAAATCATCAGCCGGCCCCGGATACACAGGATTCTCTCCCTATGGAATTGATTCCCGGTATCGAACTTTCGTGCAACTATGGTTCACGCGAGATCCATATTCTGGGCTTCTATATGGACTATACCAATCCCGGACTTCTTGCTGAATTGAACGCTTTAAAAGATGCACGTTTTAATCGAAATGTGGAAATGTGCAAGCTGTTTCAGCGTGACGGCATCGATATGACCATTGAAAAACTTCAAGAGGGAAATCCGGATACAGTTATTACCCGTGCGCATTTTGCAAGAGTTCTGATTGAGGACGGCATTGTCAAGAACAAGGATCAGGCATTTAAAAAATACCTTGGCGAAAAATGCAGATACTATCTTCCGAAACCGGAGGTCACATGTGAACGTGCTCTCTCGATCATCAACCAATATGGCAAATGTGCAGTTCTCGCACATCCATTACTCTATAAGCTTGGTTATAACCAGATTGAGGAATTACTGGACTATCTGAAACCACTTGGGTTAAAGGGCTTAGAAGCTTATCATTCTTCTAATAATTCCTATGAGAGCGGAAAGCTCCGGGCGATTGCAGACAGACATGACTTGTTTGTCTCCGGCGGTACGGATTTCCACGGTGTGATCAAACCGGACATCTCTCTCGGAACCGGTCGCGGCGGTATGCGGATCACCACCGGAATTCTGGACAATATAAAAGCGCATCTTTTTTGAAGAACAGAAAAAAATCTCCATATTCAGATTTTCTACTGAACATGGAGATTTTTCTGTTCTGACATCTTCTTATCTAAAAAGATATTCTTTATTTCTTTTCCTTATCTTCTTCCACTACTGCTGCATTCTTCTTTTCAAGCTCAGCAACTGCATTCTTATGCATTGGAATACGACAGTTCTTGTTATTACCAAACTCAACAATGATAGTTGTGTCATCTACAATATCAAGGATTGTGCCATAGAAACCACTGGTTGTCATAATATTGTCACCCGGTTCCATCTGGTTATGCATTTCCTCTGTCTTAGCCTTCTGCTTCTTCTGTGGACGGATCATCATGAAGTAGATAATTGCAGCAAAGATCAGGATATATACAACGATAAACATTGTGCTGCTACCTGTATTTGCTGGTGTACTACCGCTTAAAACCATTCCTAATGTGTTCATAATATTCTCCTTCTAAACTTCATTTGATGTTAAACTCTCTATCATAGACTTTTTATACGATGCATATGAGCCTTCTTCGATAGCCTGTCTAATCTCTTTCATCATATTATTATAAAAATACAAATTATGCAAGACGCAAAATCTCATACCAAGCATTTCATTTGCCTTTAACAGATGTCTGATATAACCTCTGCTGTAATGCTGACATGCCGGACATCCGCAGCCTTCTTCAATCGGTCTGTCATCTGTCTCATATTTTGCATTCTTCAGATTCAGTTTTCCATGTTTTGTGTATACATGTGCGTGTCGTCCGTTTCTGGATGGATATACACAGTCAAAGAAATCCACACCACGGTCAACTGCTTCGAGTATATTGATCGGCGTTCCGACACCCATCAGATAAACCGGCTTATTCTCAGGAAGATATGGCACGGTTACATCCAGAATATGATACATTTCCTCCGCTGTCTCTCCAACAGCCAATCCACCAATAGCATACCCCGGCAGATCCAGCTCCGCAATTCTTTTTGCATGGTCAATACGAATATCCTCATATACTGCGCCCTGATTGATTCCGAATAGCATCTGTTCCTTATTGATCGTATCCGGCAGGCTGTTTAAACGTGTCATCTCTGCCTTACAGCGCTCCAGCCAACGATAGGTTCTGGCAACCGAATTCTCCACATAAGAACGTTCCGCCTTTGCAGGTGCACACTCGTCAAACGCCATTGCGATCGTAGATGCAAGATTAGACTGGATCTGCATACTTTCCTCCGGTCCCATGAATATCTTGCGTCCATCTACATGCGAGTTAAATGTAACGCCTTCTTCTTTAATCTTTCGAAGTCCTGCAAGCGAGAACACCTGAAATCCGCCGGAATCCGTAAGAATCGGACGATCCCAATACATAAACTTATGTAAACCGCCCATTTTCTTCACAACCTCATCACCCGGTCTTACATGTAAATGATAGGTGTTTGATAATTCAATCTGACAGCCGATTTCTTTCAGATCTGTCGTAGCAACTGCGCCTTTGATCGCAGCAGCAGTTCCCACATTCATGAATACAGGAGTTTCCACTGTACCATGAACAGTCGTAAAGGTAGCTCTTTTTGCTCTGCCATCTTTACAAATAATTTTATACATAATTACTCATTCTCCTTTAATATTCTTTCTCTATAATGCTCCAGTCTGAACGGAAATGCAACAGTTTCTTCTTATTAATTTTATTCCTATCCACAATACGGTTGAAAATTGTAATATTTGTACCAAATATAATGACTATTTTTTATTTACTCACTCTATTTTTAGTCATATTTACTTGTTTTTTATCAATTTTCATCGTCCTTTACCGAACCTTTACCGAAAAATATTGACTTTTTGTGCAATCTTCCTATAATGATAAACGGAAAAAAAATATTATAAATAAGAAGAGATACTACCATTATGATTTTCAGGTATCTCTCAAGAAGGAGGAAACATGTTAGCATCCATCTTAGCAGTAACCATCTTCCTGGCTATGTTTGTGCTGATCGTTCTTGATAAGATCGAACATTATCTTATAACGCTGGGCTGTGGATTACTCACCATCATCTTTGTCCTTGGTATCTGTCTGCACAGTGGACAGGCTATCATGGAAGTGTTAAACGTTAAAAGCATTTTTACAACCAGCTTCTGGCATACAGTTGGACAAGCATCTGAAGATTCCAACGGTATCAGCTGGGCGACCATTATTTTTATCGCCGGTATGATGGTCATGGTTGAAGGTATGAAACGTGCAGGTTTCTTTACATGGCTCTGCATGCTGATTGCAAAGCTTGTACGATACAGAATTGTTCCGATTCTGATCACCTTTATGATCCTGTCAGCATTTCTTTCTATGTTCATTGCAAGTATCACAGTTATTCTGTTCCTTGCAGCTGTAACAGTAGAACTCTCACAATTATTAAAATTCAATCCGGTTCCAATGATCTTGGCAGAAGTCTTCTGCTCCAACCTCGGTGGAACTGCTACCGTCTGTGGTGATCCACCAAACATTATCATCGGTACCTCACTTGGATTTTCATTCTTTGATTTCCTGACAAATACAGGTGTATTTGTTCTTATTTCACTGGTAATTATGATTGTCTATTTTTATCTTGCTTTTCATAAGGAATTAAAGCAAAATGAAGGTGGGGTTGATACCTCAACAATACCAAGTCCTTCAGAAGCAATTACAGACAAATCCGGATTTATCTTCAGCTGTGTTATTTTCCTGCTTTCTGTTGTTCTGCTTCTTACACAGACACAGACAGGGCTGACAGTTGCTGCGATTGGTGTTATAATAGCTATAATCACACTGATCTGTTCCGGCAGACATGGACTGGAACTTTTAAAGAAGATTGATTACAAGACACTCTTATTCTTTATTGGTTTATTTGTTGTCGTTGGTGGTTTGGAGCAGACCGGTATTCTGGAAGTCATTGCAAAATTCATCAAAAACGTCAGCGGTGGAAATATGTATATCATGGTTGCTATTATCATCTGGCTCTCAGCTATCTGCAGTGCCTTTATCGATAATGTTCCATTTGCTGCTACTATGGTTCCTGTTATCAAAGAACTTGCAGCAGGTAATGGTGGGGTTCTTGCCGTCCTTGCCTATTCATTAGCCATTGGTACAGATATTGGTGGAAATGCAACGCCTATCGGTGCTTCCGCAAATGTTGTTGGTACTTCAGTAGCTGCTAAAGCAGGTCATCCGGTCGGATGGGGCGAATATTGTAAGAAGATGGCTCCTGCTACTATTCTTGTTATGATCATTTGTACACTCGGTGTATTTATTCGATATAACAGCGTCTTCTAAGAAACTTACATATTTTTAGGGAGGTTATAAAATATGGACAAACAGGTTATTATCACAATCGGTCGTGAATATGGAAGTGGCGGACATGTAATTGCTCAGGACATTGCAAAACGTTTTAATGTCCCATATTACAATCGTAATCTAATTGAAGAAGTTGCAAAACAGAATAATTTTGATACAGATAATATTAAAGACTATGATGAGTCACCTAGAAAATATCTGTTCTCTCGTACCGTTCAGGGATACAGCAATTCTCCGGAAGAGATTCTTGCCGGTCTTCAGTTCGATTTTATAAAAGAAAAGGCAGCATCCGGAGAATCCTTTGTAATTGTTGGCAGATGTGCCGACTATGTATTAAAGGATATGGATTGTGTAGCTTCATTCTTTATTGTTGCTGATAACGAAGCAAAGTTACAGCGTACTATGGAAACCAAGCAGTTATCCCAACGTGATGCTGAAGCTACGATCAAACGTCATGACCGTAACAGAAAAACATATTACAAGGATCACACTGATATGGAATGGGGCAACAGTAAGAACTATGATATGACGATCAATTCAACCGTCCTGGGCTTCAAAAAGACCGCTGATATCATTGAAGATTTTGTAAAAACAAAATTTGATCTGTAATTCATAATTTACTGACAAAAACAAAGCCGGGTATGAAATATCATATCCGGCTTTCTGCTTTATTCATATCTCTCGTCAATTACACGTTTTGTCTTCTTCTCACTTCTTGGAAGCACCCCAATCTCTACAACCTTAACAAGTGGGGTAAATCCAATCCGACTCTTTACTCTCTCTGCAATACGCTTAGATAACTCTACGAAATCTACGCTTCCATCCGTCTCTACATAGATTCTCATTGTATCTTTTCCATCCAGATGGGAGATGCGAATCTGATATTCACTTGATAATTCAGGGAATTCCTTCAATACTTCTTCAATCTGGCTTGGGAATACATTTACACCCTTGATTTTCATCATATCATCCGTTCTTCCCATAATCACACCTAACCTTGGATGCTTGCATCCACATGGGCAATCTCCCGGAATAATTCTTGAAAGATCATGTGTACGATAACGAATCAGAGGTGCACCCTCTTTTACAAGCGTTGTTATAACAATCTCACCCATTTCGCCATCCGGAACCGGCTCTAAGGTTACAGGATCAAGAATCTCGATATAGATATAATCATCCCAGTAATGCATACCGTTGTCATATTTACAGCTGATTCCGATACCCGGTCCATAGATCTCTGTCAAACCATAGATGTCATATAATTCAATTCCCAGTTCCTCTGAGATACGTTTTCTCATCTTTTCGCCCCAGCGTTCAGAACCGATCACACCCTTCTTCAGGCAAATCTTATCTTTGATACCACGTTTCTCGATCTCCTCTGCAAGAAGAAGTGCATAGGAAGATGTCGAACAAAGGACAGTAGATTTCATGTCCTGCATCATCTGAAGCTGTTTATCCGTATTTCCCGGTCCCATAGGTATGACCATAGCACCCAACTTCTCTGCTCCGTTCTGGAAGCCGATTCCTGCCGTCCAGAGTCCATATCCCGGTGTGATCTGAATACGATCCATATTCGTGATACCTGCAAGCTCATAACAACGCTTGAACATGATTGCCCAGTCATCTACATCCTTTGCTGTGTATGGAATAATAACCGGAAGTCCTGTTGTTCCTGATGATGAATGGATACGAACGATCTCACTTTCCGGTGCTGTCATTAAACCAAGTGGATATGCATCTCTCAGGTCTTTTTTTTCTGAAAATGGAAGCTTCTTAAAATCCTCCGGTGTCGAAATTCTTGTAATTCCTGCTTCCTCCAGCTTCTTTCCATAAAAACTTTCAGCCTTAATCAATGCTTCGATCTGTTTATTGACCTGACTGATCTGTAACTCTGAAATCTCCATTATTTATCCTCCAAACTTTCTATTTTATAAAATATTTTTATTGTATATAATCAAGTGCTCTGAAATTCAGCTCATGTAATTTTTCCGGCAATCTTTTTATCAAAGCCTGTTTGATATCTTCTTTTTCAAGTCCAAGCATACCGGTCGAAATTGCGGCTCCCAGCATCAAGACATTTAACACCTTTGCAGACCCAAGAGTTTCACATGCCTGATCTGTATCGATCACCAAAACCTGATCTACCTGTGTCTTCAGATATTCGATCATAGATGCTCCGTTATAACCGGTCTTCGCCAGCGATGCTGTAACCGGCATAACCGCACGATTGCTGACGACTACTGCTCCGTTTTTTTTCAGATAAGGAAGCATCCGCACCGTTTCTCCCGGTTCAAATCCCAGGATCATATCTGCTGTTCCTTTTGCTATCATTGGTGAATACAGATTTTCACCCATTCTTACGTGGCTGAATACGCTTCCTCCGCGCTGTGCCATACCGATCGTTTCCGCACTCATAACCGGGATTCCTTTCTCCATAGCTGCGGCTGCGATCAGCTTGGATGCAAGCACTGTTCCCTGTCCACCGACACCACACAGAATAATATTCTTATTCATTATGCCTGCCCCCTTTCTTCTTGTCCGTCCCCGATTGCATGTACCGGGCAGAGTTGGCTGCACAAAGTACATCCTGTACAGAGACTTTCATCGATACAAACCTTGCCTTCAAATGTGTAAAGTGCTGGACAACCGATCTCTCTGATACATTTCTGGCAACCTATACATGCATCTGTATCTATATGCATACATCTGGACGACTTCGTAATGGCTATACATGGAGATTTGAAAATAATTGCCTTCACACCCGGTTCTGCTGCAACACGCGCAACTGTCTGTACCGCTGCTTCATGCTCAAATGGATTGATCGTCTCTACTGTCTTAAGACCAATTCCCTTTAAGATACCAACAATATCAATCTTATTTACAATATCTCCCATCATCGTATGTCCGGTTCCAGGATGTGGCTGGTGTCCTGTCATAGCCGTCGTGGAATTATCAAGAACGATCAATGTCATATCTGCCTGATTATAAACCGCATTTACGACGCCGGGAATTGCTGACGCGAAGAATGTAGAATCTCCAACAAATGCAAAACATGTCGTATCCGGTTCTGTATGATAAACCCCCTGCGCAATTCCAAGCCCTGCGCCCATACACAGACAAGTGTCAACCATATCAAGCGGCATGGCATTTCCAAGTGTATAACATCCGATATCTCCACAAAAGATTGTCTTCTTTCCCTTCATAGCGCATTTTACATCATAAAAGGAAGCACGATGAGGACAACCTGCACATAATACAGGTGGACGTACCGGAAGCTCCGGCATCTCTGCCAACTCTTCCGACTGATTGTTCTTTTCACCTGCGGTAAGTGCCTTGTACCGGTCTGCTGCAATACCCTGATCCAATAAGAACTGTGTGATACTGTCCTTTACACTGTCAATCGTGTTCTCACCTGAGGCTGCTACATGACCGGTCAGCTTACCATAGATCTTTACCGGGAGATGATATTTGCCCGCTATATAGGTAAGCGCACGTTCGATCACCGGATCTAATTCTTCCACACATAAAACCGCATCTAACTGTTCCAGATATTCAACTGCTTTTCGTTCCGGGAACGGAAATGGGGTCGCTACTTTAAATATCGCTATTTTTTCTGCATCGTCTCCCAGGGCTTCCATTGTATATGTATAATTGATTCCACCGGTTGCAATACCAAATCTTGTCTCTATCTTTCTACTCACAACATTTCTGTCATATTCAGAAAAGGCATCCCCCAGCTCGACATTTCGCTTTTCAATATTACGATGTGCCTGAAAGGACAGCTTCGGGAAAATAACCCACCGTTTGGAATCTTTCACAAATCCTTCCGATTCATTCTTTTTGTATTCTGCCGCATCCTTTACTTCAATCGTTGCATATCCATGACACACTCTTGTTGTCGGTCTTAAGAATACAGGTGTTTTATATTTTTCCGAGTACTCAAAGGCCTCCTGTACCATTTCATAAGCTTCCTGTGCCGATGTAGGATCAAAGCATGGAACCTTTGAAAATGCTGCAAATGTCCGCGTATCCTGTTCTGTCTGTGATGAGATCGGCCCCGGATCGTCGGCAACCAGAATCACCATACCGCCTTTTACTCCCACATACTCCAGACTCATCAACGGATCAGATGCCACATTTAATCCGACCTGCTTCATTGTTACCATAACTCTCGCTCCTGAATAAGCAGCACCGGCTGCTACCTCCATGGCAACCTTCTCGTTAACCGACCATTCTACATAACAGTCATTTGTTCTGTTCTTTGCAACCGTCTCAAGTACCTCTGTCGATGGCGTTCCCGGATATCCGGAAATCAAATTTACCCCGGCAGCAATTGCCCCAAGCGCAATTGCTTCATTTCCCATTCGAAATTCCTTATGCATCTTTCTAACTCCTGTAATAATCTTGTGAATAATTTTTATTATAAATCTTTAAAATGAAATTCTTTCTTTCCTGTTGCATAATCATCTACAATCTGTCCACATCCAAACAGCTTGTATTTATAAGTAACAAGCCCTTCCAGACCAACCGGACCTCTTGCGTGGATCTTTCCTGTACTGATTCCAACCTCTGCACCAAAACCATAACGGAAACCATCCGCAAACCTAGTTGAACAATTCTGATAAACTCCGGCAGAATCTACCATCTGCATAAATAATTCTGCAGTTTCCGCATTTTCGGTAATGATACTGTCTGTATGATGGGAACCGTATTTATTGATATGTGCGATCGCATCATTTACCGTATCTACAATCTTAACAGAAACAATCAGATCCAGATATTCTTTGAACTCCTGTTCACCGATTGTCTCTCCGCCAATCAGATCTGTTACTTCCTTTGTTCCACGAAGCGTAATTCCATTTTCCTTTAATGCTTTTGCAAGAACCGGAAGAAATTTTCCTGCTATATCTCTATGGATTAACAAAGTTTCCACTGCATTACATGCTGCTGTATACTGGGTCTTTGCATCGATAATAATCGGAATCGCTTTATTTGGATCATAATCTCTATCTACATAAATATGACAGATTCCATCTGCATGTCCCATAACAGGAATCTTTGTATGATTCATAATATACTGAACGAAACTGTTCGATCCTCTCGGTATCAGAAGGTCAACCGTCTCATGACACGACAGAAGTTCATCAATCTCACTGTGCTGCTCTGCCTGAAGCATACAATCTGCCGGCAACCCTGCATCTATTATACTATCATGTATAATCTGAAACAGGATACGATTGGTATATGTTGTCTCCCTACCACCCTTTAGTATCGCACAATTTCCACTCTTAATACAAAGAGATGATATCTGAACAAGTGCATCCGGTCTTGCTTCAAAAATAACTCCGATAACACCAATCGGACAGCTGACACGATTCAGAACTAATCCCTCATCCAACTGGCGTTTTAATGTCACCTTCCCTAATGGGTCAGGCAGAGCAACTAACTGCTCAATTCCTTTTATAACATCTCTTAGTTTTCCCTCATCAAACTTCAAGCGTTTCTTCACTGCCTGTGCAATATGATCTTCTTCTGCCGCTGCCAGATCTCGTTTATTCTCTTCAAAAATCTTTGCCGCATTTGCCCTTAAATTCTCTGCAACCATTAGAAGTGCTTTATTTCTCTGTTCTACAGAGGAAGCTGCCAGATAAGGTGCTGCCGCTTTCATTTTTATTGTTTCTTCTTTTATTCCCATACCTTTTTCAATAGCTGCCTGCTATTATCGTTCCTTCCTATTACAATACATCTGTAATTATTGTTCTTATTTATCTGATATAATATATCAGAATAATACCCTTTTTCACACAGTTTATGTATGATTCACCATATCTATTTTATAGATTTATGTATATAATTGCAATAAAAATACATAATCTTTTACCATTATATCAGTTTTTATATACCATAACAGCCTTCAATATCCGGCTATCTAAGAATAACATGCCGTTGCTTTTTAATTTTTATATTTTACAATCTTTTATGAGGTACAGAATGATTATTTCATATTTCAAATTAATATTTATAAACAAAAAAAGAAAGCGTTTTAACGCTTTCTTTTTTTAAACTATTTCATGTACCTTCAGAATTTCATACAGAAAGTCTCGCGACTTCATCTTCTCCAATCTCTTTCTCGCTTATCTTTCGAACCTCTCAGGATAAGTCTTCGACCTATTAGTATCTGTCAGCTGAATGCGTTACCGCACTTACACCTCAGACCTATCAACCTCGTAGTCTTCAAGGGGTCTTATTTCTTTAAAGAATGGGATATCTAATCTTGAGGGGGGCTTCACGCTTAGATGCCTTCAGCGTTTATCCCTGCCGGACTTGGCTACTCTGCCATGCTGTTGGTCAACAACAGATACACCAGCGGTCCGTCCATCCCGGTCCTCTCGTACTAAGGACAGCTCCTCTCAAATATCCTACGCCCACGCCGGATAGGGACCGAACTGTCTCACGACGTTCTGAACCCAGCTCGCGTACCGCTTTAATGGGCGAACAGCCCAACCCTTGGAACCTGCTACAGCTCCAGGATGCGATGAGCCGACATCGAGGTGCCAAACCACTCCGTCGATGTGAACTCTTGGGAGTGATAAGCCTGTTATCCCCAGGGTAGCTTTTATCCGTTGAGCGATGGCAATCCCACGTTATACCACCGGATCACTAAGTCCTACTTTCGTACCTGCTCCACCCGTCGGTGTCGCAGTCAAGCTCCCTTCTGCCTTTGCACTCTTCGAATGGTTTCCGACCATTCTGAGGGAACCTTTGAGCGCCTCCGATACCCTTTCGGAGGCGACCGCCCCAGTCAAACTCCCCGTCAGACATTGTCCCCCAGCCGGGTCACGGCTGCAGGTTAGAAACCCAGTACTGTAAGGGTGGTATCCCAAGGTCAGCTCCATGACAACTGGCGTCATCATTTCCTAGCTTCCCACCTATCCTGTACAGACAGTACCGAATCCCAGTATCAAACTGGAGTAAAGCTCCATGGGGTCTTTCCGTCCTGGCGCAGGTAACCAGCATCTTCACTGGTATTTCAATTTCACCGGGTGTGTTGTCGAGACAGTGCCCAAATCATTACGCCTTTCGTGCGGGTCGGAACTTACCCGACAAGGAATTTCGCTACCTTAGGACCGTTATAGTTACGGCCGCCGTTTACTGGGGCTTAAATTCAAACCTTCGCTTGCGCTAAGCTCTCCTCTTAACCTTCCAGCACCGGGCAGGCGTCAGCCCATATACCTCACCTTTCGGTTTTGCATAGACCTGTGTTTTTGCTAAACAGTTGCTTGGGCCATTTCTCTGCGGCCACATCTCTGTGGCACTCCTTCTCCCGAAGTTACGGAGTCATTTTGCCGAGTTCCTTAACAACACTTCTCCCGCCGGCCTTAGGATTCTCTCCTCATCCACCTGTGTCGGTTTACGGTACGGGCACATACAAAACAATAGCGGCTTTTCTTGGCAGCTAGCTCACCAGCTTCGTTACTTATAGTTCACTCCGCATTACGTCTTCTCCTTGCAAGGGGGTTTTGCCTCCCTTACGGATACCTCGCTTGCACCGGCTTTTCCATTTCCGGCTCTGGCTTTCTCTCTGCGTCCCCACAGTTCTGTTTGTATGTGGTACAGGAATTTCTACCTGTTATCCATCGACTACGACTTTCGTCCTCGCCTTAGGCCCCGACTTACCCAGGGAAGATCAGCTTT